>NZ_FQVH01000021.1 GCF_900129075.1 Caldanaerobius fijiensis DSM 17918 | reverse complement strand
AGGGGAAACCCGAAAAAATTTTTTTAAGAACCTTTGAATCCCTACGGTCTTCAAAGGTTCTTAAAAAAGCTCAGGGGATCCCTGATTAAATATTTTAACCAATTTAATTCATTTTAATGCATAAAATGTAGAAAAAAGGTTATACTAAGAAATGGGTTAAATAAAATGTTAATTGATTCTTATCAAGAAAGAGCATGAAATTAATCTAAATACACAAAATATTTTTCACTCCCTTATGTTTATTGGCCTTCTTCAATTGCATGTAAACATCCTGGGTCTTAAGGCACATCTTTTCAGCACTGAATTTATTGCAATACAATTCAAATCCTTTTTCACCACATCTTCTGGCATATTGAGGGTCATCCAGAAACCTTAAAATAGCGCGTTTCAACCCTTCTGCATCACCGGGTTTTACCAGTAGACCATTTACGCCATCTGTCACTTCCTCTGGTATACCCCCTACATCTGTGGCTACAATAGGCTTGCCCGCTCTCATGGCTTCAATGATAGATACAGGCATACCCTCTGAAAAAGATGGCAGAACAAACACATCCGAGCTGTCCAGCAGGGCATTTACATCATCTCTGTGGCCCAACAGTTTTATCCGATCCGCCCTATTCAGCTCTTTAATCAGACTTTCTAGATGATCTCTTTGAGGGCCGTCCCCCAGTATGAGAAATTCAACGTTGTCTCTCATATTTAAAATGTCGTCAGCGACCCTGATAAAGTATTCGACGCCCTTTTGAGGTATAAGCCTGGCTATGGAGATTACCCTCTTCACATATTTTGGCACAGATTGGCCATAAACGCCTGCTTCATATTCGCGATATGGGATACCATTATATATCGTCAGTATTTTGCTTTCATGTATTCCTACCTGATTGATCACATATGCCTTTAGTGCGTCGGCCACTGCGATATATACGCTTGTCCATCTTGAAAGTACTTTCTCCATAACCACAAAGAACTTTTTCACAACATGGTTGTCAGGCATATAGTTATGAATTGTCACCACAGTAGGCTGCAACCTATTTACAATGCATGCAAGCCTGCCCACAATAGATGCGATATATCCGTGCATATGCACCAGCTCAGGTCTCTCCTTTTTTAATATAGAGGCTATTTTCGCAGCGCTGCCAAGCAATGAAAATATATTACTATCGTTGTTAAAAACAATATCATAAACCTTTATGCCTTTGCGCTGAAACCAATTTCGGGTATCATTATCAAAATCTCCTATCAAAGAAACATCATGGCCGTTTTCCACCAACCATGAAAGCAATATTTTTACATGGGATAGCATACCTCCACGGGACGTCCTCACAATATGCACTATTTTCATTCTATACATCTTCCCTCACATAATAACTTTATAATTGCAAAGAAACCACTATGTATTTGAAAAATGGAAGTAATATCAACGTGGTTCCCACATTAAAAAGTGTATGCACCATTGCGATCTGCTCTGCAGGGTCTTCTCCACTCAATATTATTGACAGATTAACCAGCGGCTTTAACAGCAGCATAAATATAATAGTTCCGAATACATTAAAAAGCAAATGAAAATACGCCGCACCTTTTGCTTTTTTATCTCTGGTCATAATAGCTGCTACAAGGGTATCAAAACACGTGCTTATATTCTGTCCAAACACCATGGGTGCCGCGCCCATGGTGGATATTAAACCGGCTCTTGCAAAAGACTGCAACATAGCTATACCAGCTGTAGACGATTGAATCACCGCGACTAAAAGAACACCTAATAGCAACCCCTCAAGGGGCTTCCCACCAATATCCCGAAGTATCCTTACAAAATCCAGGTTTTTTTTAAGGGGTATTAGTGAGTGGCTCATATAGTTTATACCGTAAAACAATAAGCCAATACTGATGATAAATTGAGATAGCCGCCTTATCATTATATTCCGTCCTAAGATATAGCCTAAAACCCCTATAGGGATGAAGTATATGGTAAAATCAAACACATTAAATGCCAGTACGTTAGCTGTAACAGTCGTTCCGATATTAGAACCCATTATTATTGCGGCAGCCTGGCCCAAGTCGATAATTCCTGCATCAATAAAGCTTATAATCATAATTATAACACCGCTGCTGGAACCTGAAAATACTGTTATTAAAAATCCTAAAAAGATGTTTGCCAAAACATTTTCAGAAACGCGGGCAAACATCCGCTTTACCCTTCTCAAAGCCATCCTTTTTATCGCGTCATTCATGAAATACATTCCGAACAAAAATATGCCCAAACCCAAAAGAATTCTTATGAGTACTATTATATACATCATATAACGCTCCCAATATTCAATTCACTGAAAAAAATATCAGCTATTGCCGCTCTTTATACTAAAATCATATTTACAAAGGTACCTTTTGATTCCTGGATTTTGTAGAAAACTTTGCTCAAAACAACGCTAAGCGGTTTTTGTTCACATATTTTTAAACATTTTGTGATATAATGAATTTCACGGAGGATTTTTATTATGGGAAAAAGGATTTTAATACTATCAGAAAAGGTCGGAGAAGGCCATGAGCGGGCGGCTAAAGCCGTCCAAAAAGCTATATATACATTGGAATTTGCAGCTCATGTTTTGATTTTAAATCCGTGGAAGACATTTTACCCAGCTTTGACGCAGCTATCAACAGAGACGTATCTCATGACATTAAAAGTTAAGCCAGAGTTATGGGGATATATATATGACAAAGAAAGAGCACAAAAAGGTAAAAAAATAATCAAAGTAGTCGGCAAAGGAATTTATTTCCAGATGGAAAGGGTTCTAAAACATTTCAAACCCGATTTTATCCTGTGTACCCATCCTTTTACATATTATGCTATATACCACTTTAAAAAAGAATTAGTTAAAAATGGTGTAACAATCGCTTCCATCATCACAGATTATGACATCCACGGCTACTGGATAGATGACTGCGTCGATATTTATTTTGTAGCATCTGATGATATCAAACAAAAAATAGCTGATAATGGCGTTAGACCGGATAATATCTATGTAACAGGGATTCCCGTAGATCCGTCTTTTAGCAAAAGACCAGACAAATACAAAACAAGAATAAAACTAGGCCTTGATGTAGAAAGACCTGTGGTCCTGATAATGGGCGGGGGATTGGGCCTGGGCAATATAGAAAGCATAGCCCAGGAGATATCAAAGGTACGCCGGAATTATCAGGTAATAATTATCGCAGGCAGCAATGAAGAGCTAAAAAATAAGGCTATGGCTATAGCTCGCGAATCATTGACGCCAATGCATGTTACAGGATTTGTCAATAATATAAATGAATATATGGCAGCATCGGACTTAATAGTGACAAAAGCTGGCGGCCTGACTATATCTGAAGCCCTGGCTATGGAATTGCCCATAATCATCAACACCGCACTGCCCGGTCAGGAGATGTACAACCTGGATTTTCTATTAAAAAAACAGGCGGCCATCAAAGCCAATGGCGCTAAAGATATAATTGCCGCGATAGATCAACTCTTAACCAATGCAGAACTATATGAAACCATAAAAGAAAATTGCAGAAAAATATCAAAACCTAATTCAGCTATAGATGTAGCAAAAATAATACTTGATAAAATCGACCAATCAAAAAAATTTTTTAACCCTTCTAATAAATAAGTATTGAAAAAATTCCCGCAGAGGTCTATAATTATATCGCTGCAAGCCCGAAACTTTGCAGAGTTTCGGGCTTTTAAACCGTAGAAAGAAGGTGTTAATAAACTTGAACAAATTAGATCAAACCAGAACCCCGCTTTTTGATGCACTCTTAAAGTACTATGAAAATAACACCGTGCCTTTTCACGTGCCAGGCCATAAAAAAGGCGCGGGAATGTCCGATAAATTCAAGAATTTTGTTGGAACAAACGTCTTATCTATTGACGTAACCGTCTTTAAAGAAGTGGACAGCCTGCACAAACCTACAGGCGCCATAAAAGAAGCCCAGGAACTGGCTGCAGATGCTTTTGGCGCTGATGCCACATTCTTTTGCATTCACGGTACTACCGGTGCTATTCAGGCAATGATACTGAGTACTGTAAAAGAAGGGGATAAGATCATTGTTCCCAGAAATGTACACAAATCTGTCACATCGGGGATCATTTTGAGTGGTGCTATTCCCGTGTATATAAAGCCTGAAATCGATGACAGGCTGGGAATTGCCATGGGTGTAACACCGGCTGCCGTAAAGAAAGCGATACGGGAAAACCCCGATGCAAAAGCTGTTCTCATCATCAACCCCACATACTACGGCGCCGCTACCGATATAAAAAGGATCGCCGATATCGTTCACCAGAACAACATGCTGTTGCTGGTTGATGAAGCCCACGGCCCACACCTCAAATTTAATGAAAAGCTACCAATATGCGCCCTTGATGCTGGCGCTGATATAACGTCACAGAGCACCCATAAAATACTGGGAGCTATGACCCAAGGCTCTATGCTTCACGTAAAAAATACCATAGATATCAACAGGGTTAAAGCTGTTATGAGCCTTCTTCAGACTACCAGCCCTTCATATGTCATATTAGCATCACTGGATGTAGCCAGGATGCAGATGGCTACAGAAGGTAAGGCTTTGCTGGATAGAACTATTGAATTAGCACAATACGCCCGTAAGGCAATAAACCAAATACCAGGCCTGTACTGCCCTGGCGAAGAGCTTATAGGTCAAAACGGCGTATACGACTTTGACCCCACAAAGGTAACCATAAACGCCCGGGACCTGGGAATTACAGGCTATCAGCTAGAAAGGCTGCTGGCAGAAAAATACCACATTCAGCTGGAGCTCGCCGATATGTACAACGGCCTGGCGGTATTTTCTATAGGTGACACTCGGGAATCGGTAGACGCGCTTTTACAGGCACTCAAAGAAATAAGTGCTTCCTATTATACCAAAACCGTAAAAAGATTTACATCCCGTGAAATACCCGATATTCCTGAACAGCTACTAAATCCAAGGGAGGCTTTTATCAGTGATACAGCGTCGCTGTTGTTAAAGGACAGCGTAGGCCAGATAAGCAGCGAGTTTATCCTCTCTTATCCACCAGGTATACCTGTCCTATGTCCCGGCGAGATAATAACGCAGGATATCGTTGACTACGTAGATGAAATGAAAAGAGCAGGGCTATTTGTGCAGGGGACAGAAGACCCTGAGGTCAATTACATCAAGGTCGTAAGGGATATAAAAGCAATCAATATAACCGCGTGACAAATGAAAACCCCCTTCAATCCACTTCATAACATGGTTGAAGGGGGTTCATTTATAAATATCCTCCATCCACCGTCAATATCTGCCCTGTTATATAACGAGCTTGGTCAGAAGCAAGGTAAACGGCTAAATTAGCTACGTCATCGGGGTTACCCAGCCTCTTTGCAGGTATATTAAGGCAAATCTCTTTCAGTTCATCATCGCTAAAATCATTTAACATATCCGTCTTTATAATACCCGGAGCGATAGCATTCACCCTTATGCCGCTGGGACCAAGCTCCTTGGCCAATGCTTTCGTCATGGCTATTATAGCTCCTTTGGCAGCAGAATAAGCAACTTCCATCGCCGCGCCAGAAATACCCCATATGGAAGAAATGTTTATGATGCACCCAGCTTTCTCTGATACCATATACGGCAAGACCTCTTTTAATACATTGTATGTCCCTGTCACATGGGTATCTATGACTTCTCTCCATTGGTCGTCTGTCATGTCAGTAAAAAGGGCATAGCAGGCAACACCTGCATTGTTTACAACTATATCAATTTTCCCCAGGTTGACCCTGGCTACTTTGACCATTTCTCTGACCATCTTTCTATCCCTGACATCCGCTCCAAAAGCTATAGCATAGCCGCCTTTATTTCTTATCTCGTGGACAAGGTCTATAGCTTCATCCCTTGATTTATTATAATTGACCAGAACCCTTGCCCCTTCCATGGCCATTTTATAGGCCATAGCTCTTCCTATCCCTCTGGAAGCACCTGTAACTATGGCTGTTTTCCCTTTAAGTCTCATTTCACAAATTTTAATATCGACCGTATTACTTTATTGACCTCGTCAACGTTAACGCCCTGCTTTTCCATATTTATAAGGCATTCATTGGCGTGATTTTCTAGAATTGAATAACCTACTTTTTCTATGGACGACTTTATAGCGGCTATTTGTAGCAGGATTTCATCGCAGGTCTTGCCTTCCTCTACCATCTTTTCAATACCATCAATATGCCCTTTTATAGTTCTTAGCCGAAATATAATATCTTTTTTCATATCATGAGCCATTTATATATCTCTCCTTATACCATTTAGTATTTCTATAAAGCCAGGAAATGAAATATCAACGCATTCAAAGTCTTCAATGGTGGTCTCTCCTTTTGCAACAAGAGCCGCTATTGCCATGGACATGGCTACTCGATGGTCTTTAAAGCTCTTTACCGTCGAAGCATTAAAACCATTCTGAGGCCTGCCATATATAACCATGCCGTCATGGGTTTCTCGAACATCAGCACCCAATGCTCTGAGGCCCCGGGATATCGTATAAATCCTGTCGCTCTCTTTAACTCTTAGTTCTGATGCATCTTTTATCACAGTAATTCCTTCGGCCATAGCAGCAGCAACGCAGAAAATAGGTATTTCATCTATCATTCTGGGTATTATATCGCCGGATATGGTAATGCCATGTAAGCAGCTGGTCCTCACCCGTATATCAGCTACGGGTTCGCTGCTCACTATCCTCTTATTTATTATCTCTATATCAGCGCCCATATTCAAAAGGGCATCAATTATACCTGTCCTGGTGGGATTTACCCCTACACCCTTTATCAGGATCTCTGAATCAGGTACTATAAGACCCGCTACTATAAAATAGGCTGCCGATGATATATCTCCTGCAACATCCACGATTTGCGGTTGGAGACGGTTTACAGGGCGTGAAACGATGATGTTTCCCGATATGGTCACATCTCCTCCAAAATATGACAGCATTATCTCGGTGTGATCTCTGGATTTTACCGGCTCATAAATGACCGTCTCTCCTTCGGCGTACAAAGACGCCATGAGAATAGAGGATTTCACCTGTGCGCTGGCTATGGGCATTTGATAATTGATACCCTTTAGTACAGAACCTTTTACTGTTATAGGAGGAAAACCACCGTCTCTGCCATCAATCACCGCTCCCATCTGCCTCAAAGGCTTTATAACCCTATCCATAGGCCTTTTCCTTATAGAATCATCCCCGTCCAGCACGCAGTCAAAGGTTTGTCCCGAGAGGATGCCCATCATTATCCTTATGGTGGTACCAGAATTGCCTACATAAAGAATGTCTTCAGGCTTTCTAAGCCCTTTGAGGCCTTTTCCGTGTACCACGATCCTCTCATCAAATTCCTCTATATCTATTCCCAGCTTTCTAAAACAAGATATGGTAGACAAGCAATCCTGACCTCTTAAAAAATTGTACACCACCGTATCTCCATCAGCAAGAGCCCCTAGCATAATTGCCCTATGTGAAATAGATTTGTCGCCAGGAACTACCACACTCCCGTATAATCCTTTGCAATCACCCTTTATCTGCATGATATAACCCTCTCACGATAATTTTTTGCGTTTAAAAAAAACTCGGCTAAATCCTCTTCCTTCTCTTCTTCTAACATGGCTCTAAAGTGTTCCAATGTATCTTCAAACATCTTTATAGCCCTGGCAATTTCTTTTTTATTGCGAAGGCATACGTCCTTCCACATTTCCGGAGATGAAGAAGATATCCTGGTCAGGTCTCTAAAGCTTCCCGCTGCTATCTCCTTTAATATCCCTTTTTTGTCGTTGTCCATCGTAAGATTTAATAAAGCTGCAGATATGACATGGGGCATATGGCTTATTACAGCCACTGCCACATCGTGATAATCAGGATCTATCAACAACGGCCTCGCCCCTATTGCAGAAACAAGGGATATGAGCATTTCAACCTTTTCATCCGGTGCACCGTCAGGCAACAAAAGATATGTGCAACCCTTTAGCAAGTCCTTGCTGCTATTGTTATAGCCTCCTTTTTCTAATCCTGCCATAGGATGACCGGATATAAAGTATACATCATCGGGTATCTCGCTGCTTACCCGCCTCAACTCTTCTCCTTTTACACTGCACACATCTGTTATGACCGTACCGGGCCTTACCCTCTCCGCTACAGCTTTAACCGTGTTATAAACCGCATTCACAGGGGTACACACAAATACCACATCAGCAGCAATAGTCTGGCCGGAATCCCCCAGCGATAGCCTGTACTCGTCAATTGCACCCTCTGCCAGGGCTTCTTTCAGGCTCTCTACATTTATATCCAAAGCCCATACATGGTGATCTGTATGGGCTTTTATAGCTTTTGCCAGCGAGCCTCCTATGAGGCCCAAACCTATTATTCCTATATTCATAGGCTGATCCTTCTTCCCAGGACCTCAGCGATTTTTGATATGCTCTTGACCAGATCGTCAAACTCATCGGGTTTTAAAGACTGAGGGCCGTCGGACAAAGCCGATTTAGGATCAGGGTGAACCTCGATTATAAGACCATCAGCACCTGCCGCAATGGCCGCCATTGCCATGGGTTTTATAAGATCCCGCCTGCCTGTGCCATGGCTGGGGTCCACAATGATAGGTAAATGGCTCTTGGACTTTATAACCGGCACAGCACTTAAATCCAGCGTGTTCCTGGTATACGTCTCAAAGGTCCTTATACCCCTTTCGCATAGCACAACATTAGGGTTCCCTTCCGCCATGATATACTCGGCAGCATTTAGCCACTCCTCTATAGTAGATGCAAGCCCTCTTTTCAAGAGAACCGGTTTTCCGCTCTTGCCGACCTCACGGAGTAGTTGAAAGTTCTGCATGTTGCGAGCACCAATCTGGAGCATATCTACTTTTTCAGCCACTCGCTCCACGTCCTGCGTATTGACAACCTCTGTAACTATTTTAAGGCCTAATTCTTCTCTGGCCTCAACCATGTACTCAAGGCCTTCCCATTGCAAACCTTGAAAGGAATATGGAGATGTCCTGGGCTTAAATACGCCTCCCCGCAACATCCTGGCACCAGCATCTTTAACCGCCCTTGCAGTAATCATGAGCTGCTCCCTGCTCTCTACAGCACAGGGACCGGCAATCAGCACTATATCATCTCCTCCGATTTTAACGCCGTCCACATCCACAACAGTAGGCTGTGGCTTAAAGCTCCTGTTCACCAGCTTATAGGGCTCAACGATCGGAACGGCCTTTTCTACTCCTGGCAGCAGCTCAACAGGATACCCTTCAAGGACTTTCTTGTCTCCTATAATGCCTACTATAGTCCTCTCGGTGCCTTTGGATATGTGGTAGTTCAAACCCTTCCTGGCCAAAAACTCACATACATTTTCCAGATCTTTTTCTGAGTAATCTGGCTTCATCAAAATAATCATAAAACATTCCTCCTCTACCATCCTACAATAGAACAAAACTAAATTAATATAACCAACCGTACTACCATGCTACGAAAACACCGTCTTATCACGATATCTCGTCACATGATAAATAAATTATATCACAACATCCGCGGCTTTGCCAGGAAATTTTATAGCATCATAAGGCTCTACTCCTCTATAGCTGCCTTCTGGCTGTTTATAGCATAAATCGCTTTTACATCAAATTTAGGCTTTCTGTCGTATGTGTATAAACCATTTACTTCCTGTTCTATATCATAGAGCTGAGTATAGCAGAAACCACAGATGGCAGGATTGCTCAGCAAGGCCTCTGTCAACCCTTTGTACCTTTCCATAAACTCCTGCTCACTGGCAGGCCTCTGCCCATAACCCCAACCCTTATCATTTCCCGGGCTCCACCATATACCGCCGTATTCGCTTACAAAATACGGCTGGCCTTGATACTTTTGTCTATCAGGGAATGTAACATAGACTTCCCCTCCATTTTTCATGGGTTCAAACTTTGCCCTAAACACCTCTGGATTCTGCTCATAGTCGTGTATGTCAAAAACATCCGTTGCCACATGGAAGTTGCCACTGGTATCTATAACAGGCCTGGTCTTATCAATGGCTTTTGTCACATTGTACACGATTCGCAGCACTTCATCATCCTGCCTGGTCCCGTTCAGGTCCCATGTTTCATTAAACGGACACCAACCGATAATCGACGGATGGTTAAAGTCCCTTTCCACCGCTTCAAGCCACTCAGGCAAAAACCTCTCTAAGCCCATGGGTGTCGTTATATTTAGCCCCCAGCTGCCGTATTCGCCCCAGACCAGGTAGCCCAGCTTATCAGCCCAATACAAAAATCTCGGTTCAAAGACCTTCTGATGCAATCTCGCTCCATTGAAACCAAGTTCCATGGATATCTCTATATCTCTCTTTAAATCCTCATCGCTGGGCGCCGTATATATACCATCGGGATAAAAACCCTGATCTAAAACCAGTCTCTGAAAAACAGGTTTACCATTTATTAAAATCGCATTTTTGCCTAAAATAACGCTTCTAAGCCCAAAATAGCTTTTTACGGAGTCAACCGGCTCCTCATCTTTGCAAAGCACCAGCTCCAGATCATAGAGTTCGGGACTACCCGGCTCCCACAGATGTATCTCCGACAGCTTTATGCAAAATCTGGCCGTTTTTCCTCCTATAGATACCTTTTCATAGCCTACTTTCTTGCCATCGTAAAGAGCTGTACCTTCTATGGTATACCCATCTGTATCGCCTTCAAAATACGTTTCTATGTATACGCATTCATTCTCTGGATCGGGTATAATCTTAAACGAGGATATATACTCCTGAGGCACACACTCAAGCCATACCGTCTGCCAGATACCCGTCGTCCTGGTATAATCACAGCCATGAGAGTAATACTCGCTGCTCTGCTTACCTTTAGGCTGAAGCCCCGAGCGCACATCGTCTTCCGCACAAACCACTACCACATTGGTGCCTGGTTTTATAAGACCTGTTATATCAAAGGAAAAAGACGTATACCCACCACGGTGTTTTCCTGCAGAGACGCCATTAATCCATACTTCCGTTTCATAGTCTACAGCTCCAAAATGAATAAGTACCCTTTTACCCATCCATTCATCAGGTATATCAAATTCTCTCTTATACCATACCGCTGCCATAAAATCCTTGTACTCTATCCCTGATAGCTTGCTCTCAGGGCAAAAAGGTACCAGTATCTTGCTCTCCAATTTTCTCTCGTATATTTTTCTAGCTCTGCCGCTTTTTCCATGATCGATCTCAAACTCCCAGATACCGTTTAAATTAATCCATGAATCCCTCACCATCTGCGGCCTGGGGTATTCAGGTCTCGGTATAACATTTTCTTTACTGCCCTGAATCGACATCATAATCCCCCTCTGCTTTCATTTTGTTAACGTATTTCTTAAAATTTCTCTCTTATTTTACTCTATTATTTAAAACGCTGTCAATGTATTTTGTATATACCCTAAGACCACCGCATATAAAAATAAAAGGCCTTCACCTTTTACATGGATAAAAGATGAAGACCTTTTATTTTATAGAATTTTAAAAACATACTATCTCTTACTATTTCTTGGCGAGGTATTTACGGATATCAAAAGCTATTGCCGCAATGATGACAATTCCCTTTACGATCTGCTGCCAATATGCGGACAATCCTAATATAACCAGGCCATTATTGAGCACTTCAAAGATGAGAACACCTGTAATGATGCCAGAGACTTTTCCAATACCGCCCGAAGTAGATACCCCTCCTATGGTAGCAGCAGCTATGGCATCAAGCTCATACATAAGACCATAGTTGTTTGTAGCTCCCCCGGTTCTGGCCGCCAGTAGCGCTCCAGCCAAACCGTAAAGAGCACCTGCGATTCCATAAACCATTATCAAGGTGCGTTTTACGTCAACACCAGATACCTCAGCGGCATTGGGATTCCCGCCTATGGCGTATATATATTTACCCAGACGGGTTTTATTTAACATAAACCACACCAATAACGCTACTATAGCAGCGATCAGTACTATATTGGGAATAAAAAATATAGAACCTGAAGCGAGATTTGTAAAATCATCCCTCAGACCACCTATAGGCTGAGCATTGGTGTATATGCTAACAGCACCGTAAACTATTACCGTCATACCAAGGGTGGCAATAAAAGGCGGTATTCTCAGATAAGCGGTGATTGAACCATTAATTATGCCTATAATCAAACCTAAAAGTATAACCAGAAGAATTGGCACAAAAACAGGAAGATGAGGCAATGCTTTAAACATCTTGTAAGCATAGTCTGGTCTTTGAAGAAGACTTGCCGCAACACAAGCGGTAAGCCCCACCACACGTCCCGCAGACAGATCAACTCCTCGTGTAATCAAAATGCCGCCTTCGCCTAAAGCGATGATAACGCGCACAGACGCTATTATAAGAACATTTCTCAGGTTTGCCAGCGAAAGAAAATTATTATCCAATAAACCTATTCCCAAAGTTAAACCCAACAACACAAGATAAATCGCATTTTTGTTCATAAATTCACGCAAACTAAAGCTTTTTTCTTTTTTTAATACGGCATCTGTCATTTTTATTAAACCCTCCTCATCTATGCAACAAATTGCGTAGCATACTTCATTATTAATTCCTGAGTAGCCTCTCTACCATCCACTATACCGCTTACCCGGCCTGCACACATTACCATTATCCTATCCGACATGCCCAAAAGTTCAGGCATTTCCGAAGAGATCATTATTATGCTTTTACCCTGCTTAGCCAGATCAGCGATAATCTTGTATATTTCATATTTTGCACCCACATCAATTCCCCTGGTAGGCTCATCGAAGATCAGGATGTCAGGGTTATTCAACAACCATCTGGCAAATATCACCTTCTGCTGATTTCCACCTGACAGGAACTGGATGGCGGTTTTCAGTGATGGAGTTTTTACCTGAAGTCTATCTATAAAAGACCTTATGTCATTAATAGCACGCCTTTGATTTAAGACAAACTTATAATCTATATAATTATCAATGCTGGAAATTAAAGCATTATCCTCTACCGATAAAACCGGAAATATACCTGTATTTCTTCTATCTTCAGTGAGCAGGGCTATACCATGGCGCTTTGCATCAATGGGATTTCGAATTTTAACCTCTTTTCCCGATATAAATATCTTTCCGCTGGATATACTGCGCAACCCAAATATGGCCTCTACCAGCTCAGTGCGCTGGGCTCCTACAAGCCCTCCTATACCCAGGATTTCCCCTCGCCTGAGTTCAAAGGTTACATTCTTAAATGATTTGGGATCGGCAGCTGTAAAATCTTCTACCCTCATTATGACATCGCCAGGAGTATTTTGCCGAATAGGAAACCGGTTAGTCAGATCGCGGCCCACCATCTTCGATATAATCATATCGATAGAAAGCTGACTTGCAGGCCATGTACCCACGTATTGACCGTCTCTCATGATAGTGACTTCATCTGATATTTCCAAAATTTCCTCCATTTTGTGAGAAATATATATAATAGCAATACCCTGTTTTCTCAGGTTATTTATGATTTCAAATAAATGCTTTACTTCATTTTCGGTTAACGAGGATGTGGGCTCATCCATAACGATCACTTTTGCTTTGCAGGAAATAGCCTTTGCTATTTCTATCATCTGTATCTGAGAGACAGAAAGCTTGGCCACCAGTGTATCCGGCTTTATATCTATTTTAAGTTCTTCCATCAAAGCCTTAGTGTCGTTGTACATCTTTTTGTGATCCACCACTTTAACGCCCATAATTTGCCTGACCGGAAATCTCCCCAGCCATATATTCTCCATAACACTTCTATATGGAACAGGATTGAGTTCTTGATGAATCATAGATATACCATGGTCCAACGCTTCCCGGGGATTTCGAAATTGAACCTTCTTGCCTTCTAGAATCACCTCACCGGCATCAGGCACATATATCCCAAAGAGGCATTTCATCAATGTAGACTTACCGGCTCCATTCTCGCCCATAAGGGCATGAACTGTACCTGGTCTGATTTTCAACGTCACATTGTCCAGAGCTTTTACTCCTGGAAAACTCTTAGAAATATTGCGCATCTCTAAAACATATTCTTGTGCCATACACTACACCTCGTTTAATAACATCGTTTTTCGCCTTTTAATCAGAGATTCAGGGAGCAACAAAACTCCCTGAATCTTTATTTAGCAAATTCACTTAAATTGTCCTTTGTGACAGGTCTATATGGAACCCATACGTATTTTCCATCGCTCAAATTCTTTACAGCTTTAGATGGATCTTCTCCTTTTGCCAATGCATAAGCCACATCCACAATGGCCTGAGCCTGACCCTTTGCATCGTTTAAAACAGTACCCAGCAGCTGTCCTGCCTTTATAGCATCAAGAGCAGGTGCAGTGGCATCTACGCCTACAACCGGCATGTATTTACCGCCCTGGAAATATCCTGCAGCCTTCAATGCTTCAATAGCTCCCAATGCCATATCGTCATTGTTTGCAAGTACGGCCTCAATTTTATCTCCAAAAGCCGATAACCATGCCGCCATTTTCTCCTGTCCCTGTGCGCGCTGCCAGTTAGCGGTATCGCTGGCCAGTTTAACCGTTTTTATTCCAGCATCTTCAAGGGCCTGTATAGAATATTTGGTACGTAAAATAGCGTCTTGATGTCCTGGTTCTCCTTCCAGCATCACATATTCCAGTTTGCCGTCTTTGTTTTTATCGGCCTCGGGATGCTTTTTCCAATAATCAGCCAGAATCTGTCCCTGAAGTTTACCGGATTCTTCTGCCTTGGCTCCTACGTAATACACTTTATCCCACTTGCTCATATCCTCTTTTAAAGGCTCCCTGTTAAAGAAAACTACCGGTATTCCTGCTTGCTTTGCTTTCTGAATAATCACAGAAGCAGAAGTACGATCCACCATGTTTACAGCCAATACATTGTAGCCTTGAGTGATAAATGTATCAATCTGATCATTCTGCGTTGCCTGCTGACCCTGACCATCTACGGCGTTTATTGTGATCCTATCGCCTGTAGCTTTGCTTTTTTCCTGAGCTGTCTTTTCAATGTTATCCCGTACATTAGAAATAAAAGTGTCATCAGCTTTGTAAAGTGCAACTCCTATCTTGATCTCTTTGCCGCTGGATGTCTTAGTACTGCCAGAACTGGCCCCGCTCCCCTGGTTGTTCTGTCCTCCGCTGCAGCCCACCAATATCCCTGAAATCAATGCTGTAGCAGCCATTAAGGAGATAGCTTTCATCATCCTTTTCTTTAACATTTATCCATGACCTCCTCTTTATTTTTCATATTTTTATTCTCCCTATGTCAATGATAATGTTATCATCTGTTTAAGTATAAATTAATATAAAATCCTACGATTTTTCATAGAAATTCTACTTTTTATATGTTTTTATACTGCTAATTTCACTGCGTAAAGCCCTTAAATCTGCGCACAAAAAAAAGGCTTTAAAAGCCTTTTACATGTAGATATACTCCTATGTGCCTTAATCTTTCACCACAGGAAGCCATATGCTCACAGTGGTTCCTACCTCCTCTTCACTCTCTATATGCAAGCCATATTCCTTCCCAAAAAACAGCTGTATCCTCTCATGGACATTTTTTATCCCTATACCAGAACCCTTCCTGCCTTCGGTCTGATACTCCAGGATGTGTTCCAGAACCTCAGGTTTTATGCCAACACCATTATCCTGGACTTGGTAAAGCAACTTATCGTCCACAATCCTCGCAGTAACCTTTATAAAGCCCTCATCTACCATATTTTCAATGCCGTGATATATGGAATTTTCAATTATGGGCTGCAAAATCAGCTTTAACGTCTTACATTCAAGAGCCTCCTCCTGCGCTTCAATTTCAAATTTGAACTTATCTTTATACCTTATTTTCTGAATCGTCAAATAACTCCTGGCATGTTCTAGCTCTTCTCTTACGGTAATTATATTCTTGCCCCTGCTTATGCTTATCCTAAAAAACCTGGCCAGCGCCGTCACCATATCGATGATTTCCTGCACTTTTCCGTTTTCAGCCATCCAGACAATGGAATCCAGCGTATTGTACAAAAAATGAGGGTTTATTTGCGCCTGTAATGCATTTAATTCACTCTTTCTCTTTTGCTCTTCTTCAAGCACTATCTGATTCATAAGGTGTTTAATCCGCGAAACCATCAAATTAAAAGCCTTTGCCAGTTGTGCTATCTCATTTTCGCCTTTAATGTCAAAATGCACATCGAAATTTTCAGCCTGTACCATCTTCATAGACTCTTCCAGGCGCTTCATTGGCCGGAAGATTTTTCTAAAGATTAAAGTAGATCCAAAAATCACAAAAAAGAACCCTAAAACCACCGACAGCACAATAAACCTGCTTACTTCTTTCTTCGTGGCTATCAATTCTTCCATATACGATATACCTACTATTTTCCACCTGGTGTACGCCACCGTCCTAACTGTCACCAGCCGCTTTTCTCCGTTTATGTTATCAAGATAACTGCCATCAGGGCGGTTGGCAAAAGCCATGTTGTTTTTCTTATTCAGGTCAAGATGTCCCGTTTGCTGAGGAGGACGATATATCATATTGCCATTAGAATCTATTATATAGATATAACTCCTTTTCCCGAGGTTTACCATCTGACACAGGCGATCTATTGTGCGAAAGTTCATGTCCAGCAACAAAACCCCATTCAGCCTCTGCCCTTTTTGTTCAAAAGTAACACCCCTGCTCAATGATATCACCCAGCTATGTTGCTCTTCAAAAAGGTTTTGAACATGGGGCGAAGAAAAATAGTAATTTCCAAAGTTCCTCAAGGCCAGATTAAACCAGCTTTCTTTTCTGACATCAGCTCCTCTTTTTAATTTTGAAAAAGGTGTCGCCAGCAAAAGTTCTCCTTTATCTGAAAAAACAGCCAGCGTTGCTATATCATTTTTCGAGTTTAATATCACATTCATCTGGTCCAGTACCTTGCTATTAGGAAAATCCTCCCCTACACTCAACTGGTTGCTTATGGTATTGGATATATATATCATGTCTTTAAGATAATACTCAAGATTTAAATTAACTTCTTCCAGCACCTGCCGGAAATTGAGAGCTGCATCCTGTTCCGCCACCTGTAAAAATTTATCATAGAGAACGAATCCTATAAAAAGCATGGCCAAAAGTACGACCATAGCAAAAGAAACCGTGATTATAAATTGTATACTTCTTACTCTTACACCTTTAAATAACCTTTTGAAAAAGCCACTGAAATAATCAAAAAATGCTGTTTGTCTCAATTTTTCAACCCCTATAAGCAATCTATCGCTTTATAGAATTTCTATACTCCGTAGGAGATATGCCTACATATTTTTTAAAGCTATAACTAAAATAATTAGGTTCCGTATAACCTACCTTTTCAGCGACCTCAAATACCTTCATGTTTGTCGTCCTTAAAAGCTCCTTTGCCGCTTCCATTCTGATCTTCAGCAAATAATTCATATAAGTTGTTTTCGTCTCTTTCTTAAATATAAAGCTAAAATAGGTAGGACTTATATGGAGCAACCTGCAAACCCTGTCTATGGTTATGTCGCTTTCGCCGTAATGGCTTCTAGCGTATTCCTTCGCCTTTTCCACAATGAGTTTATATGTGTCCTGCCTATCATTTAAAATGCTATTCATTATCTTAATACATATACCTTTGAGCCATCCCTTAACTGCCTGAATATTATTGAACTTATATACTTCAGTAAAGATGTCCAGATTGGCACCAAATATCTCCTCTGTATTAATGTTAAGCCCCTTTGTAGTCTTCAATATAGTGGTAAGAATTTCTATCAAATACACTTTATAGTCATTAATGGAAACCTTTGCCCAATCCACGCCTTCAAACAACCTATCCACTACTTCTTCGATATCCTCAGGAGTACCTACTTTTATACAGCTTGTGAGCATACGCTCCTTTTCTTCATCAAATATAATCTTCTCTTCTCGCTGAGGCTCTATATCTTCTATCCATATAACTCTGTTATTACCAAGTATCAATCTGTAATCCAGCGCAGAGACCGCCTGTTTATAAGAATTGCTTATATCCCCTATATCTCCACATACCACGCCCACTCCAACAGTAACTGTAAATTTAAGGAATTTTTCAATGTTGCTGCGTATCTCTTCCAGCGTGGAAATTGTCTTTTTTATGACTGTATACTCATCGCTCTCATCGCTAACCGTTATGATCACAACCTGCTCATTGTTTAAAAATGCTATTCCCAGCTGGTATTTCTCCACTATTTCCTCGCATATATTCAAAACTGCAAAGCTTAATAACTCACTATCCTGTGGCAAAATAAATCCCATATCAGGGGGTAATTCATCGCTGTTGTCAACACTTACGATGGACACCACAAATCTCTTTCCATCCAAGTTTATGCCATAAGCTCGCGCCTTTTCCGCGATCTCCCCTTTGTTCAACCTACCCATAACCAGTGACGCCAGAAATTTTTCTCTCAATATAGGTAAGCTCTTCCTGTAGTGTTCCCTAAGAACCTGGATATCCTGACGCTGAGCGATTTCCTCATCGATCTGCGACTTTACTTTTACAAGTACATCAATCAACTCACGGGATGAAATGGGTTTTAAAACATAATCTACCACATTTAATTTTATCGCTTTTTGCGCATACTCAAACTCATCGTATCCTGTCAATATTATTACCTTGATAGTAGGATATTTTTCCCGTAAATTTTCGGCTAATTTTATACCGTCCATAAACGGCATTTTTATATCAGTAATGACCACATCAGGCTCCATTTTTTCTGCTACGTCTAAAGCATCCCATCCATTTTCCGCTTCCGCCACCATGTCAAAGCCGTATTTTTCCCATTCGATCTTCTTTATAATACCTTTTCTTACCTCTTCCTCATCGTCTACCAGCAATAATTTATACATAATCAAAACCCCTTTACTTTTTTCGACAAAAACACCCATCTGTTCTCCATTCTATAACACAGCCTTTTTAATTGTCAAGCAACACAAAAGCAAAATAAAGCATCCCTCCATCGCTAGAGAGATGCTTTATTTTAGTCTACGTATTGCAATATTTTATTTAACAGATGCTGCTTCGGTGTAACTCCTATGACCTTATCGACCATCTTGCCGTCTTTGAAAATGCCCAATGTCGGTATGCTCATTATCCTGTATGTCGACGCGATCAGGGGATTTTCATCTACGTTTAACTTTACAACCTTTATCTCAGGATGTTCCTCAGCTATCTGGTCCACAACAGGTGCCATCATCCTGCAAGGCATGCACCACTCTGCCCAAAAATCTACCAGTACCGGTTTATCAGCATTCAACACCTCTTGTGCGAAATTACCATCTCTGGCTTCAATAACCGCCATAATTAATACCTCCTCATTCCGAATACCCTCCCTCAGTGGGGGGTCTAGATATAATATAATATATTTTTACTTTTATGTCAAGAAAATTTTTCTTTTATATAGGTCACAATACTATTTTCTGCCATAACTCCTCCCTTTAAAGCCTTCGACACTATTGTTCCACGGGATATTATAACTCTATACACTCGTTTCTCTTTATCCGTCCACAGATACTTATAGCTTTCGTTGCCTCTTAAAAAATCAAATATTTTAGCCCCATTTTCTATAGCCTCTTTTACCGTGAGGCCAACCAATACATTTCCCAGGCTGAATTTAGCATAATTCTGATCAAATCCGCTGAGGTAATAATAATAGCAGCGGTCTGTTTTAAATCCATATATAACCGCAGCTATTTTCTCATTGATTTTGATAGCATTTAATATCAAAAAGTCCCTTTTAAAAAGCTTTTTTGCCACCGATACGTGAAACTGCCTTATCTTTTCAGAATAAAAAGCACCTGGCATCATCTTTTTGTGCCATCTTTCCTGATGAAATTTGATAAGGTGCTTCATAAACACCTCTACGTCAACCTCAGAACGGGGCTTCACAACCTCGAATCTAAAATCCCTCTCCAGTCTCCTCATAGAGTATTCAAGATTTTTTCTAAAGCGCTTGTTTAATCCACTTTTGCACTGCTCCCAATCCGGCGCCAATTCCATATATGGACAAGATTCCTGTGGAATTACAGCAGCATCATCTTTGAAATTTTCTTTTATGTACTTTAGAAAGTATGAGTCTTCAGGTATGTGTTCAAGGTCAATTATTGCATCGCCGGGTATAGCCCCTCTGGCCAGACTCATTATCTGCTCAAATCGCCATTTTTGATCTATAATATCAATGTAATCGCTGTTATTGTACCCTATAAACCTGTATCGGAGCATTGAACCGATCAGTGGCATCAGCGATACAAGCTCATCATTTTCTTCACCCAGCAGAATAAACGGCTTGCGCCCTTTTTTAAAAAATTTTAACCATTCTACTATCCATTCATAGCTCAGAAAAGGTGTAAAGGATTCAATTTTTTGCAAACCAGCCCATTTGCTCTCGTATTTCTTTAAATCCTCAAGTCTGCGTACTACTGTAAAACCCATTTTAAATTCTCCCGGTTCTATAAAATTTAATGAATTTCCACCACACAAAAACGACGAGTATGATGATAATCGGTATTATTATATAGAGAATATGACCGTTTTTCCTCACTACGTTAAAGATGTTTATGCTCTGAGCGCTTACAACAGTCCAAAAACTCGCCCAGACAAAATCACCGCATAGCGAGTAAAAAGCATAGCTTATCACATTCATGCGCGATATACCAGAAATCCAGATGGCAGGGGTTCTGGTGATCCCTATAATCCTACTTATAAATACAACAACGCCACCATACCTGTCATACCATTTGCTCACCTTATCTATATCCTGAGCAGATACATGCAAATACCTGCCGTACTTTTCTATAAAAGGTCTTCCCCCATAATATCCAGCAGCATATGCCGCCAGATTCCCCGTTAAATTGCCAAGGGTGGCAATCAAAATCACAGCCCAAAGCGAAAAGCTGCCCTTTGCTATCAATATACCTGATGCAAAAAACAATATTTCCACAGGGCCTGGCATACCTGTACCTTCAATGGCCAGGCCCAAAAACACCGCAATATACCCGTATTGGACGACATAGTCGTATAAATGCTTGGCAAAACCGCTGTCCATTTTATACCTATCTCCTGTACACTAAACCCATACTTTCTTAAGCAATTCATTGACCTGCGATAGTAGTTCCTTCAGCTTTTGTTTGTCTTCTTCTTTTAAGGAACGAACTTTGTCTTCCAGCAAACTTATAAAGTGTTCGGCACTTTCCTTTAAGTATTGTTCCCCTTTTTCGGAAAGTTTAACATAGATTATCCTGCGGTCTTTTTTACAGGGTATCCTGTCTACAAAGCCTTCCTCCACCAGCTTATTTACCATGACCGTAAGACTGCCAAAACTTATATATGAAACGCTGCTGAGGTCTCCCATCTTGCAGGGCTGAATTTTTTTTATATTGCTGAGTATTTTATATTGAGACGGCGTTATGACAGCGTCCTTAAATAGATGTTTGAAGTGTTTTATATTGTCAAAATAAAACGCAGCCATAACCGTAGCAAGATCGCGATCCAATGTATCCATACTATCCCTCTTCATTTGAAATATAAATTTAATTTATCATATGTCTATTATATCAAACTCTTCATCAAATAAGCAATTCCAATCGTATTTTTTAGAGGTTTTTCTAGCATTTTCTGAACACTTTTTGTAAAGCTCTTTATCATTTAAAAGGGCACATGCTGCTTCTACAAACTCGGCCTGGCTATAATTTATAGCAATACCTGCACCGTTCTTCTTTAATATTCTTCCCATATCGCCTATATCTGTGGCTATTACAGGCAGACCGGCTGCCATATATTCTATTACTTTTAATGGAAAAGCATATCTAATAAGTTCCACAGGCTTTAAAACCGCTATTCCAATCCGAGCATTTTTGAAATACCGTGGCAGTTCATCGTACTTAACAGTACCGTAAAATCTCACCGAGTTTTCTAATGATAGGTCTTTTACCAGCTGAAACAGCATGTTCCCTTTGCTCCCCTTACCCAACACAGCAAGCTTTATATCAGGTAAAATTTTAATCAGTTCCCGCATTCCCCTTATAACAAACTCCACTCCAGCCCAGTCTTCCAGCGCCCCAGAATATATCAAATCCACCGCATCTACACCTATTCCATCATCTAAAGTCGATTCCGATTCCTCAGCCTTTTTTTCTTTAAAAACGCCAAGATCCACTCCATTAGGTATAAAATATACAGGAGTGTTAGTCTGATATCGCCTCAATTCTACCAGTTCTTCACTTACGCATACAACAATATCTGCCCATGTGAGACAGGTTTTCTCCATCTGCCTTACTCTCTCGTATATTATATCATAGTCAAAAAAGGCGGGAAAATAATCTACATCTTCATACACCAGTTTATTGATCTTGCGCTGGCGCTTCAATATAATAGCGATCATTCCTGCCCAGGGTCCTACGGCCATGCAAACATCATATTGCTCATTATCTATCCGTGAATAAGGAATATACATAGATCTGGGATCAAAGGTATCGAGAAAGCGCAATGATATTGTGATATATCTTACGTTCTCTTCTGTAATATCTCTTATTTCACCGCTGTTTTCAAAAGACGCCGATAAAACCGTTACCTTTATACCCTTGTTTTTTAAGTACCTGATCATATGATGGGGTCTTTGAGTAAGAGAATTGCTTAGATCAATGGTAGTGATAATAAGTACACTCATAAAAACCCTCCTTATGCCACAAAGTCTTGCCATCAACAGCCTTTAAAAAAAACCAGCAACTTGCGTTGCTGGTTTTTTTATTTTAACTTATTTTCCTCCGTATGGTGGTATGATGTCCCACAGCTGCGGTGGGAACATATCCGGGAACGGCCTATGCATAAATTCATCGCATACGTTTGCTGGAAACTCTTCACACTCTGGCGGCGTCGGGCAGAATCCAAAGGACGGTATCAACAATTGTACAGTTATAACCGCTTTTAGTATAATGAAAATACCAATTATAACATTTATAGTGTTATCAGTGTTTACCCTGCCAAAGAGACATTCAGCCTTGGCCTCAAATTTGACGTTATTAGGGTCTGGCTCTGGCAGATAAAGGACTATGTCCTTTGTAAATGTCGTTGGTGTGCCTGTGACGATCTGCTCAGTTCCATCAGAATATTTTACCACGATATCATAAGTAACCTGAAATGTTGCCTGAATTCTGACAAATCCTGGCCTATCAGGTAGTGGCGTCACTGTAAAGCCCGGTGGCAACAGCGTAATGGTTATGTTTTCACACCTATCAAATTGTGGATTGGTTTTTCCTACCAGTGGAACAAGTACAGATGTCGCTATATTATCCAGGCATATCCTCTGGGAACATGCATCATAGACCTTATCAGCTACTATGCATACGATCTCAGTAGGCTCGGGAAATTGTCCTGGCTCTACAGGTCCTGGTACAACCTGCAAACTTCCTATGGTTTTGGCATTAAAAGCCATGTTAATCCTCCTTTCACTTTCTTTTTTAACCTCACTATAATATACGTAAATAAATCTTAAGTGTTACAAATATCGTAAAAAGCATATATTTAATTTGAAACAACAAGTGGGTGGTGATTTTTTTGAATAACCCTCATGAAATTAAAATAATAAAACGCGGAGATGATACATATTGGATATTTTATCTTAAAGAAAACACCCTGTACTATAAGAGGATTCAAGATAATGAACCTATAGAAACACAGCTCACAAAAGAACCTGTCCTATACTACGATGTGGATATAGACCAGGACGACAATATCCACCTTATAGCTATACTAAACGACAATGAAATAAGATATTTTATATACACAAAAAACGGCTGGAAGAATACATTGCTTTATAAATACAACTCCACAAAGCAAGAATACCGCCGCATCGCTATAAAAAAGACAAAAGACCACTTACACGTCTTCTGCAGCATTAAAAATGTTCCCAGCACCAACTGGGATTTAATGCATTACCTGTGGGATGGGTCCCGGTGGAAAGCCAATACACTGGCAACATTTCAGGATGCTGACCCTTACTTTGACTTGGCATATAGCTACAATGATGAAATCTACATCATATTTAACAACTATTTTTCAAACCTCCACAAAAGCCTAAATAAATGGACAAATCCTGTCCAATTTGCATCAGATGTTTACACCCACTCACCGCATATGCTCATCGACAGTGAAAATACCATTCATTTTGTCTGGCAATGCGACAGCGGCATATACTACAGGAAAAAGTTCCAGGGCGGATGGCCAAAAAATACCTGGAGCGAAATAAAAAAGATAACACCGTATAATAGGCCGTCTTACCCTATTATAATGACCCTACACTTTTCCATGTGGATTTTATGGGTACAAGAAAACCAGTTATACTGCAGTATGTCATCAGATATGGGAACGACATGGACCAATCCATTTAAATACCAAACCATAAATCAGGATTTCTCAATTGCTAAATACATCAGTAATTCTCGAAGCATCTTTGACGCACAATACGTCTACGAGTGGGAAAATCCAAACTTAAATATCGCAGTAATAAAAGATTTCTTAAACCATGAAGGCAATAACAACAATTACTTCACTTTTTATATCCAGGAGCTACAGAACTATACCGAAAATCTCGTTACAACACTAAAAAGACTTGAAAAAGAAAATCAAACCTTAAAAAATACCATAAGCACGCTTCAAGTGGAAAAATCCTATGCTGATGATGCCATAGATAAACTCAACATAGAACTCACAGCCATAAAAAAGCAAAGTGAACACATATCGCAAATGTACAATCAAATGCAAAAGGAGATGAAACAGTTGCAGTCAGAAAATATGGCATTGAAGGATGCTCTTGAGAAAACAAAAGCTAAAAATGACAAAAGTATTTTAAAAAGGTTGGCAACATTGTTAAAAACGCACATCCTTATTTAATTATATCATTTTAATTTCTCTACCGCTTTGTATTTCCCGTACATCATCATAACCTTAAAAATTCCCGCTATAGGGAACTTTATTTTGTCGTACTCCTGTGCCACCTTCTCGAAATCCTCTATGCTAAACCTGATAGAATAACTACACCCCTGTGTAATACCCCTTGGTGTAGGCATGACAGCTACATTCAGTCCTAAATATTTTAACCTGCTCTCAAAATACATCGCATGTTGGGAGGAGTAAAACACTATTATACAAAACTCATGCATGGCACGCCACCTCTATATTAATATATTTAATGGCCGTGCACTGTGTTACCTCTCATACCACATATTTCTTAAAGGATTTGTCGCCTGTGAGTAGAATATTTAAAGTAAATACACATAGAAAGGAAGTGCAGCAAATCATGAAAAGATTAAAGATCATGGCAATTGCGCTGGCTACCGCCGCCTTATTTTCAGCAAGCACGGCTAATGCTGCATCGACTGCAATCAATTATAATACTCCCCTTTACTACAGATACCGATACTATACGTATTACAGCTATTATTATAATAGGTATACGCAAAAAACTTATAGCCCGAACACTTACACTTCAAACACAAATAATACTATTAAGCAACATCTTACGCCAGCAACAGAAAATGCAGTAAGATCTGCAGATAATTATGCCTTGTCGCAGGACGAGCAGAAAATGATAAGCTATATAAACAGTGAAAGGACAAAGAGAGGTTTAAGCGAACTCAATATAAACCCACAGCTATCAAAAATTGCTCATTTAAAGGCAGAAGATATGCTGAACAACAACTATTTTTCACATACATCGCCGACCTATGGCTCTCCCTTTGATATGATGAAAAAGTTCGGGATATCCTATACCATGGCCGGCGAAAACATAGCAAAAAATACAGATGTATACAAAGCCCACGTAGCTTTGATGAATTCAGAAGGTCATCGAGCTAATATACTAAATAGTTCTTACACCGATGTAGGTGTAGGGATTGTCCACGATAACAGGGGCGGAATAATCGTTGTGGAAATGTTTATAAAGAAATAAATTTATTTGCCATTGAGATAAAAGGCTTTATATCCTCTATGGGCCATATAAACATCTATCTTAGACGATACCTCATAGGGGGAATGCATACTCAACAGTGCCACACCACAATCTACGACCTGTATACCGTGGTTGGCCGCAAACATGGCTACAGTTCCCCCTCCTCCTAAATCCACCTTGCCCAATTCACCTATTTGCCATGCTACTTTATTATCATTGAATATTTTTCGAATTCTTCCTACAAACTCTGCATTGGCATCGTTAGAACCACCTTTTCCGCGGACACCGGTATATTTAGTCAATACCAGTCCTCTTCCCATATAAGAACAATTTCTTTTCTCAAAAGCCTCTTCATAGTTGGGATCTACTGCAGCATTTACATCAGCGGACAACATCCTGGAATTGTCCATAGTTCTCCTCAAAAGTAGATCACTGTAATTGGGATAGCAAAGTCCCAACAATTCTGCAATGGTATTCTCAAAAAACATAGAATCCATACCGGTATTGCCAACGCTCCCTATTTCCTCTTTATCGGCAAAAATAGCCATGCACGTGTATTCAGGCTTATCCAGCTCCAGTATAGCTGTCATGGATGTGTAGGCACATACCCTATCGTCCTGCCCATATCCACCTATCATGCTCCTGTCAATGCCTACGTCCCTAGCCTTAAGCGCAGGAACCAGCTCCAATTCTGCACTGGTAAAATCTTCTTCTACTATACCGTATTTTTCGTTTAACAATCTCAAAATATTCAGCTTAACCTTTTCATCAGCTTTTTTGTCGTCAATAGGTATGCTACCAAGCAAAGGATTCAGACTCTCACCAGTGATGGCTTCGCCTAAGGTCTTTTTCATCTGCTCTTGTGCCAGATGGGGCAATATATCTGTTATATGTAATACAGGATCGTTTATATCTTCCCCTATCTTTATATTTACTTTTTCTCCATTGGACCTTACCACAACACCATGCAAAGCCAAAGGAATTGTAACCCACTGGTATTTCTTTATGCCTCCATAATAATGGGTCTTAAGCAATGCCAGGTTGTTGTTCTCATAAAGGGGATTTGGCTTTAAATCGATACGCGGCGCATCGATATGCGAGGCGATCATGTTTATCCCTTTTTCAAGGGGTTGCTCTCCTACTACGATTAAAATTACCGATTTCCCGCGGTTTTCAAAGTAAAGGCGCGTTCCTGGCGAAGGTTTCTGACCTTTTGAAATGTATTCATTTAGTGATACAAATCCCTTTTCCTTAGCACGCCTTATAATCTCTTCAGCAGCTTCCCGCTCAGTTTTGGCATAATTTAAGAAAGCCTTGTAATCTTCACAGTATTGAAACACCCTATCTTTTTCCTCAGGACCAATCTTATTCCACGCGTTATCGACTTTATAAGCCAGTTTTTCTGATAACTCTTCACCTAGAGTTTTTTCGTCTCCCATTTTTAGACCTCCTCAAAAAATAAATTTACAAAGAAAATTATAACATAAAGGTAAGCTTTTGCAAAATCGTCACTTTACAGGAATCTTCAGCTTATCATCAGTAGTATCATAATAGCTGTTAGGAACATCTCCTATTATTATATTCTCTGCGATGGGAATCTCTGTGACCACACTTAGTATTTTGCTAGAAAGAGGTGCAACTATCCGCACTTTCCCATCTACTATCAAAAAAATCCTGTGCCTCGTCTGATTTATACCTGCTTTATCAAACTGTGTCCTGAAATCCACTTCAACAGTTCCTACTGGTAGTATGCTTACAGGCAACCGAGGCCCTAGATTTGCAAAGAGCTGACTGCTGAACAGGCTTCCTAAAGGTACATATACCCTTTGAGATTTAATCTGGTCCAGCTGTTTCTGCACCTCAAGAGATGTCTTGGCCGCTATTTTATTCATTTCTACAATATTGGATTGTACCATGGCGATTTTTCCGTTTTTGTCTGTCCGGACATACACCAGATCATTATAATTGATATTTTGTACAACGTTTTTGTATATGGCACTGTCAATGGATTTAATCGCCAGAACTCGAGCTTGTGCCTCTGAAAGAGCGAGAACTATAGGTTCTATTTTTATGTCAATTATGTACAAACAGACGAATATAATTAATAATACCACAATGAAAATATATCCTTTCCCTTTATAAACCCCAAGGCGCTTATTATGAACCCACGGATATTTACGGCGCAAATTCAACATAACACCTCCTGCTTTCATTATATGATATTAAAATTTATAGTGTTAAAGGATTTTATATGATATAATTGTAATATAAATACATTACTATTAAGGAGGCTTGTAAGATGGCCGAACCGAGATCACCCGTTAAACCTAAACGCAAAAAAAAAGTTAGCATACTAAGAATAACATTGCTGGTAATAATGTTGGCTCTGGCCGTCGCCATAGGTGCTGCGGGTGGAAAAGTATTGGCTATTATCAATTCTACGCCAAAGCTTTCGCCAGACGCGTTGTTAGAACAGAATTTATCCACTTCCATATATGCAAAAGATTCCAATGGCAATTGGCAAAGAGTTGCTTTATTACATGGTGTCAATAATCGTTTATGGGTACCCATTTCAAAAATACCCAAACATCTCCAAAACGCAGTTATAGCGATAGAAGATCAAAGATTCAGAGAGCATCACGGCCTGGATTTTAAACGTATCTTTGGTGCACTGATCGCCGACATAAAATCGAGAAGTTTTTCAGAAGGCGGCAGTACCATAACTCAACAGCTTGTTAAAAATACGATGTTAACAGACGAAAAGTCGTTAAGGCGCAAAATTCAGGAAGCTGTCCTGGCATGGCAGATTGAAAATATGTATTCAAAAGACCAGATACTGGAAGCATATTTAAACACCATCTTTTTAGGTAGCCCCAGCGTCAATGCATACGGCGTTGAAGCTGCATCGCTTGTTTACTTTGGTAAAGATGTAAGTAAACTGGACCTGGCAGAATCAGCTTTGATAGCCGGTATCACCAATAATCCATCGCTTTATTCACCGTATGCCAATCCCAAAGAGGCAAAGAAGCGACAGGAATTGGTACTCTACATGATGTTACAAAACGGTTATATAACCAAAGAGGAATATGAGAAAGCAAAGGCTGAAAAACTCGTCTATAAAAGTGCTGAAGGAATAAGAGATTATCAGCATCAATACTTTATAGACCAGGTGATAGAAGATGTCGCCAGCGAACTTGAAAAAAGGGACAATATCACCCGCAATGAAGCTTTAAAAAAGATATACACAGGCGGATATAAGATATATACTACCATGGATCTCAGAATACAAGATGCCATTGAGCAAAACTTCAAAAACAATAAATTATTTCCTAGAGATGAAATCGTCAAGAACCATGAAGGCGAAAACATATTAGAACCCCAGGGAGCAATGGTAGTATTAGATCCAAAAACCGGAGAAGTAAAGGGAATGGTAGGGGGTAGAGGAAGTCAGGAAGGAAAATTCTTGCTGAACAGAGCTGTAAGTCGCCGCCAACCCGGTTCATCCATAAAGCCCATAACAGTATATACCCCTGCAATAGATAATGGTTATACAGCTGCATCGGTGATAGACGACGCTCCTGTAACCTTTGAGATCAAAGGAAGTGGTCCATGGAGTCCAAAGAATTATGAGTCGGGTTATTACAGAGGCCTAGTAACATTAAGGACAGCATTGCAAAATTCTATTAATGTTCCTGCAGCTAAACTGGTAATGGCCCTGGGCGTTCAAACCTCTTATAAATACGGCATTCGTTTTGGGCTCACTTTAACCCATGCTGATAGCCTCTCACCTGCGGCCTTATCACTGGGTGCCCTTACGCAAGGCGTCACTCCTTTAGAAATGGCTGGGGCATATGGGGCTTTAGCTAACGGAGGAGTCTACGTAAAACCTATAACTTTCACTAAAGTACTGGATCGCAATGATAACGTGGTGATAGACAACAGGCCTGTAAAAAGGGTCGTAGTGACTCCACAGGTAGCCTACATTGTAACCAATATGATGCAATCAGCTGTAAGAGCAGGTACAGGAACCAATGCGCTGCTGCCTAATATGCCCGTGGCAGGCAAAACAGGCACGACCGAAGATTACCGCGACGCATGGTTTGCTGGTTTTACCCCACACTATGTTGGTGTCGTCTGGATGGGGTACGATCAACCAAAAACCATGATAGATAGGTATGGAAAGCGCGTAGTAGGTGGTTCATATCCTGCCATGATGTGGAAAGCAGTTATGCAGCAGGTGCACAGCGGCATGAAATACACCGATTTTAGCAAACCAGACGGTATTGTCAGCGCATATGTATGCAAAGACTCTGGAGATTTGCCAACAGACCTTTGCCGGCAGGATCCTCGAGGAGATAGGGTATACAAGGAAATATTTATACAAGGCACGGTACCTACTACTTACTGTAAAGTACACGTATCTGCAAAGATAGATATATCCACGGGCAAATTGGCAACAAATAACTGTCCACCTGAGTTTGTACAAACCCGCGTATTTATAAACCCACCTGACAGACCGCCTGAACTAAACAAATACACGCAGGATGGCAAATACGTACTGCCCACACAAGTCTGCGATGTACACACCACCAAGCCAGAGTTAACTCCTGGCGGAGGCAATAACGGCAAAACTAATTCGCCACCAAACTCTGGTTCGCAAAATACCCCAAACCAAAATACGTCCAGCGACCAAAACAGCAACAGCAATCCTGATCAGAGCCAAAACAACACTACGCCAAATACCCCGAGCAATCAAAATGGCAACACAGCTCCCGACCAGAGCACAAATAGCAGCAATCAGACTCCCCAAAACAGCAATAATACAACAAATCAAAAAATAACTGATAAGATTAAAGATACAATCAATAACATAATAAATGGCACCAAAAAGCAGTAAAAGAGCATGTAACATGCTCTTTTACTGCTTTATATATTTATTTTTTCTATTACTTAAGATACGTAAACACCATCCTGCCAATCCTCGCAGCTATGGGTTGTGACCACAGCCAGCTGTTCGTTGCGCTATCATCAAAATAGAATAGCGCGCCATGAGTTGGATCACTGCCGTGCAACGCGTCATATGCCGCTTTTTTTGCTTCCTCTGATGCAGGTTTGTTTATCCAGCCATTTTCTACAGGCGTAAATTGATAATATCCATCGGTTTTCTCGTAAATGACATCACTTATAGTATTGGGAAAACGATAATCCTTCACCCTGTTAATTACCACAGCTCCTACGCCAACTTTGGCTTCATACGGCTCCCCGTCAGCCTCTGCCGTTATCAGCCTCGCCAATAGATCCAAATCGCTCAGCGAATACGTAATAACGCCTCTATAAACAGAACCCCTGGATGGTTCCTGATAAACACTATTCCCATTGTCGGAAACATAACTTGATCCTGTCGTTGGTGTAGAGCCCGGTATATTAAGCACCTGTCCGGGATATATGTAGTCATCCCATTTGTTATTGGCTTTTCGCAAGGAATAAAGTGATATGCCGTACTTTTTAGCTATAAGGTATAAGCTATCGCCGGCTTTTACCGTATATGTGTCCGATGGTACATATAAAACCTGTCCAGGGTAAATATACGTATCTTTAAGATTATTATATTTCATAATAGTGCTGGCTGTGGTGTTAAAAAGATTTCCTATCTTGTAAAGAGAATCACCTGCTACTACTTTATAAGTGCCGGCATATGCGGTTTGCACTAAAGTAAGAGATAAAGAAACTGTCGCCAAGAAAACCCTGGCTTTTTTTGATTTTAACATAAATTCTTCCTCCTCCTTCGCCTCCGAGGTTAGTTGCCGGGTTCGGGTCGAGGACACACCCTACTCGTCACACGAGATTCACCCCTGAAAAAAATCCCCCGTACTCCTTTCGGAGATTCGGCTTTATGATTTGTTAATAATTTTGTAACATGTTTAATATTATATTAACAAATACTCGCAAATAAATCTATATTAATTTGATGGCAATACAGGTATATTGAACCTATGTTAGCTTTATTATGTAACTTCTTCATCCCCCTGAAGGGAATAGGCTTCTTCCCAGCCTGGCTCTTCAGGAACATTGGATTTCCTGCTAGCAAGCTCTCCTGCTCCTGATTATCACACCTGCCAGATATAGAAAACTTAGCCCTACTGCAAGGCTGGTTAGATTATATTAATAAAGATAAAGGTGCGTTAAGGGCAAGCGAAGCTCGTTTACTTTATCCTTGACGCACCAAATAAAGCAACTATAATTTATTAAGCTATAAGCCTTATAGATAGTATCGTTACCGAAACTGTATAGGCCTTTAGCCAAATTTCATGGCGTACTTATATCAAATGGTTTTATTATAGTAAACTTTATGCCTAGTTGTGACATTTACCCAAGCATTAAACAATTGACCCGGCGACAAAAGCATGGAGATCATCGAAGCTGTGTTGAGCATGCCCAGATTATTGTATATTGACACGTAGTTGTTCTCAGCATATAGCAACACATTGGCATAATCAGTAAGAGGACTATTTACGATTGGCTGAGCTATACTCCCTATGTTAACCGTAAAGCCATCTACCTCAGAAAAGCCATTTTCTTATAATAAGCCTATCCAGATCTGTCATTGCTAATTCATATCCTCTTTTTTTGCAGCTGTCAGAATATATCTTCACCTTTTATTTTGAGACTGCAAATCAGTTAGGCATAAAATCACCATCTACAACCATTTGAATACCCGCAAATCCCAAATTAGTTTCAGCTATTCTCTCTGCATCTTCTGGATCTGTCGGCAAAGGCATATTTCTATTATATTTTTTAATTAAATCTTGCATTGGCCAACCACCCCTCATTTTTGTAGTCTTCATATTAAACCACGTGCCTGTAACATTTTGGAACCAATCTAATCCAAAAGCATTTTCATTGGCAATCCATACTAGGTCGCTGGCGGCTTTTTTCATTTCTTCATCATTCATATATAACATCTTCTTTAGGACTTTATCTATATCAACAAGTTTTCCATCAGAGCCAGGAAGTATCATATTGAGCTGTCCTTTATTAGGCCCTTTTTCCACAACTGGAAAATTACCTGCATTTTTTGCAAAACCCCAGTAAAAGTTAGATAAGGCCCAATATGGTACTGTTATAGGTCCCCAGTTGGCATCAATCCAGTCTGTCGACATATCGTACAAGTGTTTACTTTGTGCATTGTCCCAATAGACCGTCCCATCTACATATAGTGCTTTGGTCGGCATACCGAATTTAGTAAGCTGCTCCGCACATATTTCAGCTGCTGGTCCTAATGCATAATAACCCGCGGTACCTATTATGAAATTATAAACTTTACCGTTTTTATCTCTCCAAATACCATCACTGCCTTTTGTCCATCCAATTTCTTTCAAAAGTTGTGCTGCTTTTTCGGGATCATATTTATATTTTGTCATTTTTTCTTGGACTTCAGGTAGTACCCAGTCTTTAATCATGCTCAAAGGCATGGCCATTATTGAATATCCTATTGTTTCTTTACCGTAATAGTTTCCTACTTCACGAATCTTAGTCTTATCGAAAGCATAAATTAGGGCTCGCCTAAATCTCACATCATCAAAAGGAGGCTTTTTGATATTAAATACAAATCCAAAATCACCACTCGAATCAAACATTTGATAGTGTATTAAATCCTTATTTGACGATAATAAATTTTCTATTATATCTTTTGGTGGCGTTCCATCGCCTCTATCGTATTTTCCTGTCTTATACATTGCATATTGCTGCGCTTGATCCGGCATCTGAACTAAATCTACCTCTTCGAACTTTACATTTTTTGCATTCCAATAATCTGGTCTCTTCTTGAGTATCATATGAGATGGCGTTACATTAACTACTTTAAATGCGCCCGTACCAATAGGATATTTGGGACTACATTTGGTAAATTCCTGCCAGTTCTTTGACAATTCATCACTCAAGTGTTGATCAATATAAAGACCAAAAGCTCCTCTCTTATCAATATCCTGAGCAGGTTTTGCGCTCTTTAAGAGTTCAGCAGCTTTATCTACATATTTACCATATATGTGATATGGTATTGTGGCTTGCCAATCCATTGCTATTAGTAATTGTTTTACCCTTGGATTGGGCTGAGGGTCGTTCCAGGTAAAAATCACTGTATAGTCATCGGGAATCTCTACACTTTTCAAAAATTTACATATAAAAGCACCGTTATTTAAAATGTAATAAGCCCAAACATCTTTGCTGGTAAACGGTTTTCCATCGTTCCACGTTACTCCTTTTCTCAATTTTATGATAGTTTTATTTCCCTCATCCTTGGGCATATCTATTGCCAACCTTGGATAAATCTTATCGGTAGATCTTACCCATTGGTATAATCCTTCCATAGTAAACGTCCATGCTGTACCTATTCCACCAGCACCGTATGGATTTCCTTGAAATAAAGGTGGTTTTGGCCAACCAGCTTGCTGTTCTCTCCATATTTTCCCTTTGTTATATTTAACATCACTAGTGTTTGCAGTTATTTGAGTTACCTTTGTCATTCTATTATTACAGCCCGCAATTAATATTCCTATTAAAAATAGTACAGTCAACAAAAAAGCTGATAATTTTCTTTGATCCAACTTGACTCCTCCCCTCTTATACAACATTTTTAATTTTACTTTGCCTTATTCTACCAAACATATATTAGGTATAATTACTTTGCAATAAGTTTTGATAATCACCTCCCTGCTTACAGTTTATGATTTACAGAATTGTTTGTTAATTAATTTAATTGACTTGCTTTATTGATCGATAATTCCCTCCTTTTCATTCTGTTTTATAAGTCCTTTTTAAAAAAACTTTAATAAGTTACTAATATTAGTCTAACTTACCATAAAAACAAACATTTTTGAAGTTCAAATTTGACCAAATTCGCCGAATATTCGCTGCTTTTTTTTGAATATTGCTCACGTTTTCTCACTCTTTCTCCATTTTTCGCCTATATATGTTTAAAATGCCTTTGTTCCCATATCAAACGCTATCATGGTTTAAATCTTTTTCTGTCTTTTTTTGATTCAAAAATAAAAAGCTATAAAAGAATTTTTCAATCCTTTTATAGCTTCTCCTTATTTTTCATTGCTACGCTGGACATTTATCTGCGCTTTTTAAGCTCTATGGCCTTTAAGGCTTCTTCTACAATATTATCCGGCGTCAGATGGTACAATTTCACCAACTCATCGGGCTTTCCTGATTGCCCAAACATGTCCTTTATACCTACGCGCCTTACGGGTACCGGCACCCTCTCGCTTACTATTTCGCATACCGCTGACCCTAATCCTCCTATTACGCTGTGCTCTTCTGCTGCCACTATGGCTCCTGTCTCCCGTGCCGCCTTGATTATCAGCTCTTCGTCTATTGGCTTTATGGTGTGTATGTCTATCACCTTTGCTTCTATCCCTTTGCCTTTTAATATCTCATATGCTTCTAATGCTGCCGCTACCATTATCCCTGTGGCTATTATCGTTACATCTTTCCCTTCTTTTAGCACTATCCCTTTCCCTATCTCAAATCTGTAGTTGTCTTCTTCATATATTACGGGTACGCTCAGCCTACCTAGCCTTATATATACGGGCCCTTTGTACTCTGCCGCTGCTTTTACCGCTGCCCTGGCTTCTACGTCATCCGCTGGATTTATCACTACCATCCCCGGTATTGCTCTCATTATCGCTATGTCTTCTACCGATTGGTGAGTGGCTCCGTCTTCTCCTACTGTTATCCCTGCATGGGTTGCTGCTATCTTTACGTTTAACTTCGGATAGGCTATGGAGTTCCTTATCTGCTCAAACGCCCTTCCTGTGGCGAATATGGCAAAGGAACTAGCAAAGGGTATCTTGCCGCATGTGGCTAGCCCTGCCGCTGTCCCCATGAGGTCCTGTTCCGATATGCCTACGTTGAAAAACCTCTCGGGAAACTTTTTCGCAAAGTCTGCTGTCTTGGTAGATTTTGATAGGTCGGCATCAAGTACTACTATGTCTTTGTTGTGCTCTCCTATCTCTGCTAGTGCTTTTCCGTAGGATTCTCTCGTCGCTATCTTATTCATTCCTATCCCCCAATTCTTTCAGCGCTTTTTCTTTTTGCTCTTCGGTGGGCGCATTCCCGTGCCACTCTACCTGGTTTTCCATAAAGGATACTCCTTTGCCTTTTATGGTGTGGGCTATTATCATTGTGGGTTTGCCTTTTGTCTCTTTCGCTTTCTCTACCGCTTTTTTTATCTCTTCGTAGTCGTGTCCGTCTATCTCTAATACGTTCCATCCGAAGGCTTTCCATTTGTCTGCTACTGGCTCTATGGTCTTTACTTCGTCGTTGGCTCCGTCTATCTGTAACTTGTTGTAGTCTAAAAAGGTGGTTAGGTTGTCCAGCTTGTAATGGGCTGATGTCATGGCTGCTTCCCATACCATGCCTTCCTGTATCTCTCCATCTCCCAACATCACGTATACCCTGTAGTCTTTTTTGTCCAGCTTCCCAGCCAGTGCCATTCCATTGGCTGCTGATAATCCTTGCCCCAATGAGCCTGTGGTCATGTCTACTCCAGGGGTGCCTTTCATGTCGGGATGGCCCTGCAGCATTGAGCCTGTCTGCCTGAGCTTTATCAGCTCTTCTTTGGGGAAATAGCCCCTTTCTGCCAGTACGGCGTACAATGCCGGCGCTGCGTGGCCTTTGGACAATACAAATCTATCCCTGTCTTCCCATCTGGGATTTTCGGGGTCTATTCTCATAACGTCAAAATACAGCGTAACCAGTATGTCTATCGCTGATAGTGAGCCTCCTGGATGACCTGACTTTGCTGCTGTTATGGATTTTATTATGTTTCTTCTGACCTCTGTGGCAATGTCAGCCAGTCTTTCGTTGTCCATAGTTTTACCTCCTTCGTCTATCTGTGTTTTATAAAAATGAACGGAAAATTATCTCCTGAATGTTTGGTTTTGAATAGTCAGATCTTCAGGTTGGCTTTTGCCCAGTCTTCTTTAAACCGCTCAATTCCCGCGTCTGTCAGAGGATGTTTTATCATCTGCATTATCACTTTATAGGGTACTGTGGCTATGTGGGCTCCTAGTTTTGCTGCTGTGAGCACGTGTATGGGATGCCTTACACTGGCGGCTATGATCTCCGTTTTTATGTCGTAAGTTTTGAATATCTGTGCTATATCTTCTATGAGCTTCATGCCGTCACTGCTTATGTCGTCTAACCTGCCTATAAATGGGCTTACATATGTGGCACCTGCCCGGGCTGCCAGCAAGGCCTGGTTGGCACTGAATATTAGCGTGACGTTGGTCTTTATCCCTTCTTTTGAAAGTATTTTTACTGCTTTTAACCCTTCTGCTGTCATGGGTATCTTTATGACTATGTTCTTGTGGATACTGGCTAATTTTCTTGCTTCCTGAACCATTCCTTCATGATCTTCGCTTATGACCTCTGCACTTATGGGCCCATCTACTATTTCCGCAATTTCCTTTATTACTTCTATAAAGTCTCTGCCTTCTTTTGCTACCAACGATGGGTTTGTGGTAACACCTGATATGACGCCCAGCTCGTTGGCTTCTTTTATCTCCTCTATGTTGGCTGTGTCAATAAAGAATTTCACAATTAATCCCTCCCGTATAAATCCTTAAGCGCAGGATATAACTGCGTATACAGCCTATAATTTTTTTCATATACACCAGATACTTTTTCATCGGGATGTTGCACATTTATCCTTTTTATTATAGCCTCACATGCTTCTGGTACACTATTATATATCCCTGTACCTACTCCTGCCAGAATAGCAACACCAAGCGCAGGTCCTTCTGCCGAATTTATAGTCACTATATCCTTTTTGAAAACATCCGCCTGTATTTGCCTCCACAGTCTGCTCCTGCCGCCTCCACCTGATGCCCTGACTTCTTCCACCGGTATACCCATATCTTCTATTATTTCAAGACAATCTCTTAGACTAAACACAACACCCTCCAGTATAGACCTTATCACCTCGTGCCTGCGATGTTTTGCTGTAAGCCCAAAGAAAACACCTTTGGCATATGGATCTAAATGTGGAGTACGTTCACCCATGAGATATGGCAAATAGACTAATCCTCCACACCCAGGTTCTGCTTGCTCTGCTTCTTTATCCATGTACACATAGGGATCGGTATCAGTCAACATACCTAATGTCTTTTCTTCAAATCCAAAATTATCTCTGAACCATTTTAATGAAAGACCGGCACCCTGGGTTACCCCCATAACATGCCACGTATTCGGTATGGCATGGCAAAAGGTGTGTACGCGTCCCTTCGGGTCAATTGTAACCTTATCCGTATAAGCAAATACTACCCCTGACGTACCTATAGTGGATGATACTATGCCTTTCTTCACAATGCCATTGCCTACCGCTCCTGCTGCCTGGTCGCCACCTCCACCGACTACAGGCGTCCCTTCTTTTAATCCCGTTAGTTCCGCAGCTTTCTTACTTACTTTACCGCTTACTATGTGGGATTCATACACTTCTGGCAACCATGCCATGTCTAATCCTAATCTTTCTACAATTTCTTTGCTCCATTTTCTTTCTTTGATATTCAATAAAAGTGTACCGCTGGCGTCCGATACCTCTGTTGCAAATTCCCCTGTGAGTTTGTACCTTATGTAATCTTTCGGCAATAATATATGCGCAATCTTTTCAAAAATCTCTGGTTGATGCTTTTTTACCCACATGACCTTGGGGGCTGTAAAACCTGTTAAAGCCGGATTCGCCGCTATTTCTATCAACTGCTTTGGCCCGATAATATCTGTTATCTCTTCACATTCAGCACTGCTTCTCTGATCACACCATATGATAGCGCTTCTCAACACATTACCTTCCTTATCCAGCAATACTGCTCCATGCATCTGCCCTGAAAGGCCTATCCCTTTTATCTCTTCTGCTTTTATCCCGCTTCTCCTTATAACGTTGTTGATGCTCTCACACGTGGCTTTCCACCAGTCCTCAGGTTCTTGTTCCGCCCACCCTATCTCTGGTTGATACATATCGTACTCTACCGTATTGCTGGCAATAGTATTACCCTTGGTATCAAACAAAACCGTTTTTGTCCCTGATGTACCTATATCAATTCCTATAAAGTAACCCATTGCTAAACCTCATCATTTCTTTATAAAACTTATCAGTGGCAAACTTATGCTTTTCGGTGCTCTGGCCCTTATTAAAATAGCTTCTACTAATCCTCGATACTGATCTGGCTTGTTTACAGCTTCCAGTATTGCCTCATGGTCCAGCTCTTCTATTCTGGCATTCATGCTCCTTAACGCATCTATATTGTTCTTTACTGCTACATCTACAGGCATCCTCTCCGGATTTATGTCTATGCCGAAGTAACCTCTGTAACCATGCATCTTTAGCACATATAATGCCGCTTCTGCTTGTTCAGGTGATATCACTCCTACATTGAGGTCCTGATCATAATTCCCCAATGGTTGACTGTTCCAGTGGGTGTGCATTAGCTTGCCGTACTCCATGGCAAGGCTGAAGGCATAAGGCAGATCTTCATACGCCATCAGTACATGGCCTACTTCGGGATTTAATCCTACCAGTGAGTGGCCTTCTTCTAAAATTCTCCTGTTCTCTTCATTTCTAAGTGCTCTTTCTACCTTCTGGGCCACCAAAATCCCTTCAGCTGTTGTCCCGTAAATTATCCTTCCTCGCGGTTCATAAGGCTTGGGTTCAATGGCAACCCTTACTCCTGGTACCTGATCCATAGCTTCCGCTATTCCATATGCAAACCTATCTCTCATGGCCATAAAATCGATTCCAAAGGGGTTCTCATAACCGTCGCCACCATGCCATATTATCGCAAAATCTGTGTTTAGCTCTTTATTGAGCTGCAAAGATATCTTAAGCCTTTCTATAGCCTTCTTACGTACCTCTTCAATAGGTGAAGCCAATGAAGAAAACTCCCATTGCTTTTGGAAAAACAGGTTTGGTATAACCGTCAATATCCTTATCCCCGTGTCTCTTGAAAATTTTTTGTACAAATCCATATTGTCTTCATTTATTTCGTTGGGATAATGAGCTTCCAGTGCGCTCACTCCATAATCTTTCAGAGAAGCTATTATATCCAGCCTCTCTTCAATCGACTTAGGCTCTGACATCGCCTCTCTAAATCTACTTCCTGATGGCGAAAAATACCATATACCTACTGAAAATTTAAGGTCAAGGTGAAAATTTTTTAGTTGATTTAACATCTCTTCTGGAGATCTCCTCACTATCTGATTCCTTATATCCAACATCACTACTACCTTCCTTTCATCATAATTTGCTGATTAATCTATCACAACATTAGTGAAAAATTCCTTTTTACCAGATACGTCTAATATTTCCCCGGTAATCTTAAACTCGCCGGAAACTCTTATATCATCCGAAGAGCTTCCTACCATTACTTTCACTATACCGGGTTCTACTACATATCTCATTTCCTCATTGTAAAATCCCAATTGAGTTATAGCTAATTCAAATATCACCTTTTTCTTCTCTCCCGGTTGCAAAGTAACCCTCTTAAACCCTTTTAATTCTTTAACAGGCCTTGTCACATTAGAAACAATCTGCTGTATATAAAGTTGGACCACTTCATCTCCTTTGTAGTTACCAATGTTTTGAATGTCCACACTTATTTTTATTTTATCATCCACACCAACTTCATATGGACTAACCTCTAAATTGCTGAATTCAAATTCCGTGTAGCTTAAACCGTAACCGAAAGGATACAGAGGCTTTGTACTCAGTTCTACATAGTCACCTTTCCAATGTGAACGCCCACCCGATGGTTTATGGTAATAATACACTGGTACCTGACCTACAGAACGTGGAAATGATATGGGAAGTTTTCCTCCAGGGTTATAGTCGCCAAATAAAACATCTGCTACAGCCGCTGCTCCTTCCTCACCGGGTAACCACGCTTCTATGATCGCCGGAATATGCTGTGATATCCAATTTATAGAAAGTGGCCTGCCATTTACTAATACTACGACTACCGGCGTGCCTGTCTCATAGATCGCTTCTACCAATTCTTCCTGTACCCCAGGCAAGTTAAGGTCAGCGCGATCCCTGGATTCTCCTGATGTACAGCTGTCAGTTAAACCGGCTTTGTCTCCAACAACTACTATAGCTACATCAGCTTTTTTAGCAATTTCAACAGCTTCTGCAAAGCCATCCTTTTTGTCCCCTATTACGTCACAGCCTTTCGCATAATACACTTTGGTTTCGGAAGAAATCTTTTCTTTTATGCCTTCAAGTATGCTCTTAATAGGCACAAAGTTGTCTACTAACTCGACCTTTTCTGGTATAGGAGTATTAAATACGTTTGAACTTTCTTTCATCTCCAGTAGCGATTCTATGTGACACGGATAAGCGTAATCGCCAATTATATTTCTGACGCTATCGGCATTGGGTCCGATTACAGCGATGGATTTAATATCTTTTTTCAGTGGTAGTAAATTGTTCTCATTTTTAAGTAATACTATGGATTCCTGGGCTATTTTGTAGGCCAGTTTCCTTTGCTCTGGATTATCAAATACCTTAGCAATCTTTTCTGTATCTACATAGGGATTTTCAAATAACCCTAACAAGAATTTTACTTTCAATATTCTGCCTACTACGATATCTATCAATGATTCCTTTATTAATCCTTTTTCTACTGCCTCTTTCAAAGGTTGTCCGTAACAGTCTTTGCTCGGTAATTCGATATCGACACCTGCTTCCAAAGCTATTTGAGCCGCTTTACCTTTATTTTTTGCTACATGATGATACTCATATAGCATATTTATAGCAAAATAGTCGGATACCACGAGGCCATCAAAACCCCATTCATTTCTGAGGATTTCGGTAAGCAGTTTATTAGATCCGTGGCAGGGAATACCATCTAATTCATGATATGCAGCCATAATCGAGGCTACTTTTGCTTCTTTTACCGCTGCTTCAAAAGGGGATAGAAATACTTCACGTAATTCCCTTTCGGGTATATGTGCTGGTGCCCAGTTCATACCACCTTCTGAGTTTCCATATCCTACAAAATGTTTGGCCGTAGCCATGATACCTTCTTGCAAGTTTTTCCCCTGGAGTCCTTTAATATAGGAAACGCCCATTCTTGAAACCAAATATGGATCTTCTCCGAATGTCTCTTCTACCCTTCCCCATCTGGCATCTCTCGTTACATCCATTAAAGGTGCAAGGGCTTGATGGGCGCCAACTGCTTTCATTTGAGTCCTTATGACAGCACCCATTTCTTCTACTATTTCAGGATCCCATGTGCTGGCAACACCAATAGTTTGAGGGAAACAGGTAGCTCCCTTTGCCATGTACCCGCTGCAAGACTCTTCGTGAACAATAGCAGGTATTCCTAGTCTCGTATTCTCTAATAAGTATTTCTGTATTTCATTTGCCAGTTTCGCCGATTCTACAGGGTCTAAATTACTCGCTCCTCCTATTCGAGTTATTTGTCCTATCCCATCTTTCATAAGAACTTTTGCTTTGTCAGGAGAAAAACTCATATTATCCAATAATTCATAAACCCACACGCTGCTCAATTGAGCAATCTTTTCATCTAGAGTCATCCTCGATAAGAGATCCTGCACCCTTTTTTCTACTGGTTGAGTGGCATCAAGATATAGCATATTTTTCTTTTCATTATTGTTACTCATTATAAAAACAACCTCCCATTCCATATATAAAAATATAAACTGTTATATGTTAAGAATTAATTTTTTTTCGAGATTAAAAACTATGCATTAAAAACTTTTGTTTCCAGCTCATCAACAGTCATGAACTTTAACGATATATTTGTTCCAAAAACATCTTTCATAGCATTTAACACTTTTTCTTGGTCTTTCTGCTTGACATCTTTTATGCCTTTGTTTTCTAAATAATCTAAGGTAGATACAAATTTGATTTTACCATTTTTTTTGCCGATTATTATGCTAAAATACAAATTTTCACCATTAAATATGCATATAGCAACATATGCATCATCTGTTAAATTTTGAATATATTTTTTTAACAGTTTTATCACAGGTGGCACATCTATTTTGGGATAAACATATATCCCTGCTGTGTTGTTAAATTGCTGCACTGCATATTCCACATATTCATCCACATCCATATCTTCATAAGAATGTTCTTGCATATGTCTATTAAATTCTATTAGTGCACTTTTTCTTAATATAAATATTCTTTGAATTCCTGGATTTTCTTTTATAAAAATTTCAGCATAACTTTTAGGATCTTGCACTTTTTCATCAATTACTATTACTTCTCCTTCAGTATCATAAGTACTTATTATTGTTCCATCATCATCGCACAGAATATAAAAATTTCGCCTCATGTCATTGCCTAATTTAAGAACTTCTCCTAAGTTGCGCCAGGTATATGGATCCAAATCCATTATGCAAACATCTTTATCTATCATTTTTCCACCTCCCATACTTTGATAGAATACGGTTTAAGTCGTATCTCAATTTGTCTATTTCCTTTTACATCTTCAGCTTTCCATGCATTCTTAAATTTCCTAAATCCATTAAAATAAAGTTTTGACGTAACTTCTTTTTCAGTAGGATTTGCTATAAACAACAATTCATTTGTTTTATCCGGAGACCTAAATAAACTCAATTCTAATTTTGAATTTGATAATATATATTCTCTCTTTATATCTAATTTCTCTATTATTTCTATGATATCTTCGTAATTGTTTATATAGTAAATTTTACCCGTACCAACTACATTCTCACCTTTCGTAATACCTCTAAAATAGCTTGTACATTCCATATCTGTATTTAAATACGGCAACCCAGGACCCATTACGACTACTCCGCCCTTTTCTGCATATTGAATAATTTTTTGCTGTACACTTTCATCCATAAAATCGTAAGAGCTTAAAATTATCAAAGTGTAACGTTCCATATTTTCAATATGTAGATGGGTGTCTGTTATATCGTAGTCATAATTGTTTTTATCTAATAATATTCCTATGTTCTCAAGCCATGCGTTGTGTGCAGGATGTTTGTCCTTTGTATCAATGTACTTAAAGTCAAAATAATTGCTACTTTTAAACAACTCTTTAGGTATACTTATACCACCATATATATCAACAAAATCATTAAGATTATAGCTATTATGCATAGCTAAAAATCTTCCATAATCGTAATCTCTCATAAGCACTATACTTCTCACTTTTTCATATTTATAAAATTCATATTTTGACATAAAAGTACAGAAGTCTTTATAGAAACTATAGTATTTTTTTCTTATGCGATTATCTCTAGTTACTGGTGAACCCTGCCATCTATCTCTTTCCACAATCATATAGAAGTTTATAGCTTTTATACCATGCATAAACACTGACATAGTTGTAAATTCCTCTTCATCGGGCAAAAACGTCTTGGGAAACGAATACCATACTCCTGAACCAAACTCAGGTATAAAAGGCATTTTACTGGTGCCAGCTAAATATTTGACCATCTTTTTATAGTCATGATAATCTTCTCTATTAGGATACCTATCTATACCATATACATCTATCTCTTCAGTATCTTCTGCTGAGACAACATCCATAGGAGTCCAGTACTGGTAAGCAGCATTGTGGTAAACTGGAACATCTATGCCTCTATCCTTCCACATCCTGGCTATACGCCTCAGAGAATATATAATCTGGTATTCCTTGTACCTTATCCAGTCGAAATAATAAGGTAATTCTCTTTTGTGTTGAGCATTAAACTCTATAGGAGGATATACTTGCATAAAATCTTTATAGTTAGTACCATATTTCTCATTTAAAGTCGATATATTACCATACCTTTGTTTGAGAAAATTTTGATAAAGCTTTATAGAGTCTTGACTGTAGTCCATTGTATAGGCATTATCTTTAAAAAAGTAACACGTCTCATTGTCTGCCTGTAACCCTATTATACAGCCTTTGGGGTAAAGATGCTCTTTTAATATGGGCGCTAAGCTATCAAAATATAATGCCACTTCTTTATAAAATTTTTCACTGGCATAACTAGGCACTGGAAATTGTTTTGAAGCTGTGGTCAGCATACATAATGTACCATGAGGTGTTTTTGCCTGTATTTCAGGATCCATTAAAACCCTTTTAGGATAACCGAAATATGTTAATTCTGCGTTGATATGAGGGCCAGGCCTCACCAATACTTTCAAACCAAGTTCTTCACAAATCTTTAAAAATGTATCGATATCTTTATTTTTTTCTATAGTGCCAAAATCAAAACTCCCTCTAGCCACCTCATGAATTCCCCATGGTATATATGTCTCTACAATTTTAAACCCCATGCTTTTTACATTATTTAATATATCTTTCCACAAACCTCTCTCCAAACGCCAATAATGCATCGTACCACTATATATCGGCAAAAGTTCCCCATTTAATATAAAACCATTTTTTGTAACTTCAATAGACATATTTACCCACCTTTCAATTTAATTTCCAATATTAATTGTACCTTCTTTATCCTTTTATCGATCCAACTGTCAATCCTCCAACAATATGTTTTGAAAAGAAGAAAAACGCAATCATGATAGGCACCACCGAAATAGCAACACCTAAATACATAGCACCATAATCATTGCTATAATAACCTTTCATCATTGCAACTAACACAGGCAATGGAAATTTATCCTGTGAAAATATCAAAACTAATGGCGCAAGATAATTATTCCATGAACCTACAAAAGTAAATATTGATATCGTAGCTATAGCAGGTACTATAAGCGGCAAGATAATTTTATTAAAAATCATGAATTCTCCACAACCATCAATTCTTGCAGATTCTATTAATGAATCTTGAACAGATGAATCTATATATTGTCTAATCCAGAATACAGAACTTGCACTCGCGATGGATGGAAGAATTAAAGGCCAATAAGTATCCAATAAACCCAAAGATTTTACTAGTTGGAAATAACCTACCAAGCCAAGTTGCCCTGGTATCATCATGGTAGCAAGTATAAACCAAAATAAGATACTATTACCTTTAAATTTATATTTTGAAAAGCCGTATGCAGTTAATGCACTAAAATAACCGCTCAAAACTGTACAAGATACTGCTATAATCACACTATTTAAAAATCCTCTCCAAATATTAATATTTTGAACCATACGAGTATAATTAGCTATTAAAGAATTGCCCGGTAATAGCAACAATTTGGTTGCTAACTCGTCATTGCTATGAGTAGAGTTTATTATCATTATATAAAATGGTAGAAATGATATAATGGACATTATAATTAAAAATACATATATTATACCTGTAGAAATATTAACCTTGCTTTCTCTTGACTGGATATTATTTGGTTTTTCTAAAATAATATTCTCCATAACCATCACCTCTTATTCATATATAGATTTTCTATTTATTATCTTAAATGATATTATTGAAAAAACTAATATTATTAAAAACAACGCATAACCCAATGCAGCTGCATAACCATAATTATTATTTTTAAACGCTGTGTTATACAAATACATTACCATCGTTAATATAGACTTTTCAGGAGATCCTAATCCATCTGTTAAAGTCATAGGAACATCAAATATTTGCATTCCGCCAATTAATGATGTAATAGCTTGATATAATACTACTGGGCGCAATAGTGGTAATGTTATTGTCCAAAAAACTTTCCATTTAGTTGCTCCATCTACATAGGCAGCTTCATACAACTCTATAGGAATTGCTTTTATACCTGCTATAAAAAATATCATACTCGGACCAAACCATTGCCAAAATTGAATAAGAGAAACAGTAGCACGAGCATAAACTGGTTCGTTTAACCAATTTATAGGTGCTTTAATAAATCCCATTGATAATAACAACTTATTAACTGTACCAGTTTGCCAATCCAACAAAATGCTAAATAAAACACCTATAGAAGCTGCTGTAACTAAGTTAGGAACATAAAAAATCGCTCTAAAAAAACTTATACCTCTAATCGTTTTTTCAGTAAGCAACACTGCTAAGAAAACAGCTAATACCATTTGTGGTATAACATTGAATATCCATATAATCCATGTATTACTAAAAGATTTTAAAAATACATCATCGTGTAAAAGATTTAGGTAATTACTAAAACCTATAAATTTAATTTGGTTTATTCCATCCCATTTGGTAAAACTTAAATATAATGAATATAAAACTGGATATAGTCCAAATACAAAATATATAATAAAATAAGGAGTAATAAATAAATGAGACTGTAAAAAATTTTGTGTAAAATGATTAAAAACCTCTTTCTTGGTAAGAATTCAAAAATAAAACAAACCGAGAAGGAGGTTTTTAAAAATGTCAATTTTGACAAAGGAACAATTAAAAAATTTCATCAGTGAAAACAATATTCAATCTATTCCAGACCTTTATGCGTCATTAAAAAACCTTTTTAAAGATACTATCCAAGAAATGCTTGAAGCAGAGCTTTCTACAGAGCTTGGATATGAAAAGTATGAGAAGAAAGATAAAGATACTCCAAACTCAAGAAATGGATATACTCAAAAGACTG
>NZ_FQVH01000020.1:44235-48147 GCF_900129075.1 Caldanaerobius fijiensis DSM 17918 | reverse complement strand
CACCCGTCCGCCGCTAAGGTAATAGAGCAAGCTCCACTACCTCCGCTCGACTTGCATGTGTTAGGCACGCCGCCAGCGTTCGTCCTGAGCCAGGATCAAACTCTCTTGTAAACTATATATATCTCAAAACAAGTTGTATCCCGCTCACTGTTTAATTGGCAAGGTTCTCTCAGCCTCTCGGCTGACGATTTCTTATTTTACTACTTACCTGGCTGTCTGTCAAGGGCTTTTTTGCTCCCTCCCGACAGCTCTTATACTTTACCATCGTTTCGTCTCTTTGTCAAGGGGTATCTCTCGACTTTTTTGTCTCCTTGCCCCTCTCGCGATGGCTTTATTAATATACCACAGCTTTAAGGCGTATGTCAAGAGGGATTTTTGTTTTCGTTTGTGTCAAGAGTTTGTAGGTAAATTTCTTAATAATTTTACATAATCGCTTTTTATAAACCTTTTTGTTGAAAATATAAATATCATTCCATATTTGGTAATTTATTGTTTGCATAAAAACAATAACTCCCTATACCGGCGCCCTCTTTCAAAAAACTCTGATACCCTGGACCGGTATCTCTCTCAACCTATTACATCCCTCTTTTACCCTCAAATCTCAGTACAAACTGTCTTTAAATGATCGCTGCAACACTTACATGGCTTAATTCTTTTAATACATACTTTACCCATGGCCGTCCGGCACAGGGCCCTTTTAATGCAGGCAGAGATACTCTAAGCCATTCCTCTATGTCTTCAACTCCTTTTTTCTCTTCCGACTTTATCTGCGCCACCTCTTTGAACTTTCTCTGTTCCATTGGCCAACGTAAAATATATTTCTCTAATTCTCCGTTGGCTCTCTCTACTAATATCCGAGCTATCCTGTCTCCACCGGATGTGCTCCACCTGGCTCCCAACCGTTTCATCCGTCGCGCTATGTTGTGTTGTATCTGCCCTTCGATGGTTCCTAGTCGTCCCTCCTCATTTAACGCGGCTATTCCTTCCCAATTCTCTGTGAGATAATCTAAAAGAGCTATGACTTTCTTCCTTCGATTCCCTTTCGTTTTCTTTATCTCTTCTTTTAGCGTCTCTTGAGTCTTCTCAAAGTCGCTTTGGTAAATAGCTTCACGTACTTCGTTGAAAGTTTCTTCGTCATACCACAACGCCTCTATTAGATGCTTGCTAATGTGATATGGGTCCAGCCGATACTCTGCACCTGGAAAATATTCTAATCCCTCTTTCGGCCAATCGGCTCCATCTCCTCCTATGTACACTCTTTCTACGCGATTTAAATCCCATTTGCTCCCGGCTTTTGCATAGGTTTCTTCCCACATGGTCTGACTGTCAGCCAATCCACTCACCACAATTTTGTTTTTTAGGGCATACCGTTCATGACCGATTTTTTCTTTGCCTTCATAAGCTACTAGGTGCTTTATTTCTCCTATCTTATTCTCCGCTCTTTGCAGTCGGATCATTACACCATCGCTTTCAATACAAAGGGTTGATGTAATCTCTTGCCCTTGAGGTAATTTACCTTCTTCAAATATTTCTGTCCTCTTTTCTTCACTCTCTTGTTTTAAAGTTTCTCCTAAATCCTTAACGATTTTCCAGATCGTCATTGTGCTGATATTGGGAAATAGTTGGCTTAAAATTTCGGCAACGCGCCTGAAGGACATCTCCGTACTCAATTTCACTGCTATCTCTCTTAACCTTGGAGTTATTTTTGCCCTTATTGGCCAACCCAATAGATCATCCAACAAAAACCTGGTCTCACCTGTCTTTTTGTTTCTGTAAAGACGTCTTCTATATGTAAATTCGCCAAAGGTGCTTATGGCATCTTTTTTTCTAAATCCTATTACTTCCCAGGTTTCACGGTCGCGTTCATTCATCAAACGTGTATCCATTTGCTCTAGTGCCCATATGAAAATTTGGTTACAGACTTTTTGGCAGAGTTCATATACTCCCTTTTCGAGTTCATAAAAATCTTTGCTTTCATTGATTATTTTTATTAATCCGTTACAAAAAAGAAGGACTGCACCTACTATGTGTCGAATATTTAACATAAGGTTTCACACTCCTTTTGTGTTTTTATTTTTTTTTTGCGGTGAGGTCTTTTTTCTACATTTGAGTGCCTTTTTCCTTCTTAACTACCTACTTAAATTTTACACTGCCATGATTATTTGTTGTTATTCTATGATATTGTCATATTAAAAGTATTCTGTAATAATGTCAGTATGAGAAAGGAACGATATTGTATGACAAAAAGAGAAGTACAAAAATTAATCGTTATCAATAAAACCATTGATGGAATATTGACTATCAGGGAAGCTGCGCAGGCTTTGAACTTAAGCGAACGTCAAATTTTTAGACTTAAGAAGGGGGTTAAAGAACAAGGTGAATCTTTTGTCATTCATAAAAATAGAGGTCGTAAGCCTGCTAATGCTATCCCTGAAGATGTAGTACGACGTGTCATTGACTTAAAACAAAATAAATATCAGGATGCTAACTTCTCTCATTTTAGAGATCTCCTTGAAGAAAGAGAGGGTATTATCCTCAGCTATTCTTCTGTCTATAGACTTTTAACTTCAGCCGGTATACAAAGCCCTAGAAATCATCGTAAGCCTCCTAAAGTTCATGCCAGAAGAAAGCGTAAGCCTCAGGCCGGATTATTGGTCCAGATCGATTGCAGCCCTTTTGAGTGGATACCCTCTATGGGACAATTAGCACTCCATGGTGCCATAGATGATGCTACTGGCCAGGTTCTTGCTCTTTATCTAACTGACAATGAATGCATGGAAGGCTATTTTGAACTAATGCGTCGGATTATACAAAATTATGGTATACCTTTAAGCCTCTATACTGATAGACATACTATTTTTGTATCACCTAATAAAGACAAACTTTCTATCGAAGAACAGTTAGAAGGTAAAACAGTAAATCAAACTCAATTTGAAAGGGCTATGAGCGAATTAGGCATAACCATCATAAACATAGATCTCCTCAGGCTAAAGGCCGTATCGAAAGACTGTGGCAAACCCTTCAGGATAGATTAAAAGTAGAACTCAGGTCAGAAGGTATTGATTCTATTGATAAGGCCAATGAATTCTTCCCTAGCTTTCTGCAAAGATATAATGATAAGTTTGCAAAGGAACCGGAAAATCCTGTACCAGTCTTTAGAAAACTGCCTTCCAATATCGATTTAGACAATATACTTTGCATTAAAAAGACCAGAACGGTTGATAATGGCGGCGTATTTTCTCTGGATGGTCAGTATTATCAGCTGGTAGATGAAAAGGGTAAAATAGTACCCGTTACCCCTCGAGCTAAGATAACTGTTCTTACAAGCCCCAAGATAGGTATACGGGTACAGTACAGCAATAACATATATGCTGTACAAAAACTTGATGAACCACCTAGAAAAGCTCAAAAGGTTAAACAGGCTGGTTCATCAAGCAGGCCCAAATCCTATAAACCTGCTCCCGACCATCCTTGGAAGCAGGGTCAGCAAAAGACACCTTCATACTGGTACGTGGAATCAGACAGAGAGATTTTAGAGGGTCTGCACAATTCCACGTGTGCCTGGCGTTAACCTGCTAAGGATTTTGGGCTTACAGCTTAACTTTATAATAGCTGCTGAATAAAGGTATGTTAAGGACAAGCGAAGCTTGTTCGCTTTACCCTTGACGCGCCGAATGAAGCAGCCAAACTTTTTCCAGGCTGTAAGCCTTAGATGAGGTATTGTCTTTTTGTTAATTAATGGTTATATATGTATCTACATCATATTACTGTAAACTATGTTTAGATTTTAATGTTGAATTTCCATGGCATAATTATGATCTAATAGCTATTTTATGGTAAATATTATTTCTAGCTATGACATTTTTGATGAATAAATATTAGCCCTTGGTTATAACATTTTTCTATTGACTA
>NZ_FQVH01000020.1:0-42322 GCF_900129075.1 Caldanaerobius fijiensis DSM 17918 | reverse complement strand
GGGTTTCAATCCCTCATAGGTAGACTCTAAACTCGTTCATCATGCTTCTATAGACACTTTTTGTTTTCTATGATAATGATAATCAAGCTTTTCATTTCTCATTTCTGTTAATTAATATACTATATTTTAACCGTCAAATCAAGGATTTTTACACAAAAAACAAATGTCGTCGAACCCCCGCTATTTTTTCCTTACCGAGGGTCGACGACACGTTAAATGATGATGTCATCTCCGCCTTTTTTTATCCCTAGTGTTTCTCGTTCTGAATATTTTGTAGTTCGAAGTATATAAAATATTACAGAGTCCTCGTCTTTATCAATTATTTGTGATAACTCCATTTTAAGCTTCTTATAATTGGCAAGCGATATTTCACCTTCTAAGACAGAATTTTGCACCCAATTTAGATATTTACGACATGTTTTAAGGACCTTTGCTACTCTTTTTTCTCCTACATCATAAACAAGAATCACAAACATCACATGTTCCTCTTCTATTAAATCGTTTATAGTAAATATAATACTATAATCATAATAATAAATAAATACCCTCTAATCCGAACTTCTCTTTACTGAAATCAAAGGATTCTAGTTTGCCAGCAAAATTCTACCCCTTTATATACACAAATAGTTAAAATATTGAAACACAGACCCTTACCTTTTATTCGTAATTAAGATAATAAATATTATACCTGACATTCATATTCTTAACAGTATAGAACTTGAGGTAAATCTTAAAACCAGCAACGTTAAGCCAAAAAATAAATCTCATTTTGCTATCACTGGTATTTATTTAACTGTGGTATCCAACCTCACTACTGCCGTGATAGGTCTTCCCTATGCTTTGCAGATACTTTTTCATTATATTTTATGGTTAATTATGTAACACCAAAAAATAGTTAAACCATAGCATGAAACCCAATATGATATTGGTTGGTAAAAAAAACAATACATATGGAGGGTTTCAGCTATGGCTCTTACTCAAAAGTATACCACATCACCTCGTACTTTTAAACACCTTACACCTTATGAAAGAGGTAAAATTTGTGCTCTTTTAAAAGAAGGGTTCTCACCATCTCAAATCGCCAAAAACTTGGCTGTCATCGCAGCACCATTTACCGCAAAATAAAACGTGGCACCACAACTCAACGCCGCACAGATCTAACTACATATGAAGTATACTTCCCTGAAACTGATCAGGCGGTATATGAGAAGAACCGCTCTTTCTGTGGCCTAAAAAGTAAGATCCTCCAAGTCGAATCCTTCCTCCAATATGCTGAGCAAAAGATACTTCAAAACAAAAGTCCGCAATGTAGACCTTTTTATAAAGACCATATGTAAAGCGAAGAAGAATTCTTTGAGAAAATATAAGCGCCTTTTCGGCAAGAACTTAGCGAGCGGCCTGATAGCATTGAAAATCGTGAGGAGTTCGGCCATTGGGAAATCGATACGGTTCTCGGAAGACGCTCTAATGGCCATATTCTGCTGACCCTAACAGAGAGGAAAACTCGTTATCATCTGCTCCTCCCATTAGTAAGCAAAACTACTGAGGCAGTGGATGAAGCGTTAAAGCAGCTAAAAAGCCAGTATGGACTTATGTTTTCTCGGGTGTTTAGGAGCATCACTGCGGATAACGGCAGTGAGTTTGCCAATTCAAATGTCCACGGGATTGATATTTACTATACTCACCCCTACTCTGCATGGAAATGAGCCACTAATGAGCAACACATCGGGTTCCCAAAAAATGTGTCGCATTTAATATTGCAATTTAAGAAATTTATTTTTTCCTCCTCATAATTGACCCACCAATGACAAACACCGTAGCAATTACTCTTAATATAGACATTAATGGATTATTGGGAGCAACAAAATTACCAATTGCACTCAACCCGCTGATTGCCAGTATAAGCGCACCTACAATCATAATTAAATTCCCGGCTCTGTACATGCATAAACACCACCTTTCAAAGGCATTATTTGTATAAGTTTTCCACGTGTTAGTTTATTTAAATATCTTTCTTTTTAAATATGTTAATCGACACGTACATGCATATCACATAGGTAATTAGACCCAGTGTTAATATTGTAAAAACAATAGTGGTAAAAGAGAAATTCTTAAAATATTCCCCTATTCTAAAGAACCTGCTTATAATGCCGGCATCCTTTAACTGAGTCCCCAAAAACGAAAAGCCAAAACCGATTATTAGTGGTGCAAAACTCATTATCCTCATGGAAACCATATATCCGTATTTATAATACAACACCTGAAATATACCCATATACATCAGTCCTGCTCCCATAGCTATCAATATAGTTTGCCATATTTTATATAAACTCAGATTTGCGCTAAAAACATTAAGCTTTACTGAAAGAAACAATATAGCTACGCTAATAGCAATTGCTAAAACTATTTGCACAAAAATTGATACAAATTTACTTTTGATGACCAACTCATCACTAATAGGGAGAGTTTTGAAAAATCTATACACATTATCTTTCTCGTCCATATAAAAGCTCTGTATTAAAAAGACAATAGCGACGAAGGCAACCATAAACAATAATCCAGCTGAATAAGTAATCTTATGAAATATAATCATATAAAATATTACCAACAGCGGAAAATAAGTAAACATTCTCTTGTTCTGCACCAGATCCTTATATACTAACGCTAGCATGTTTATCAACCTCCACCAAAGACATTAACACATCATCCAAACTTATATTGTCAATTTCTATTTTTGCACCAGGATATTTTTTCTTCATTATCGTTTTAAATCGCTCCACATCCCATGTGATGCCCGTGTAATAAAAAGCATTTTGTGCATACATCCTGAGATTTTCCTTTACCTCTTCATCCGCATACTTTATATCTACCTTAACCTTTTTCCATCTTGATAGCAGCCTATCTTTTTCATCAGACAATATTATTTCTCCATTATTTATATATGTCACATAATCTGCAATTCTGGATATATCTTCGGTGATATGAGAAGAGAAAAATACACCATGGTTTTCATCCTGAACAAATTCCATAAATTCATCAAGAATCTCTTTTCTCACAAGGGGATCTAATCCCGATGTAGGTTCATCCAGTATCAAAAGCTGTGGACGATGCGCCAGTGCAATCATCAACGACAACTTCACCCTCATTCCCTTTGAAAGCTCCCTGATCTTTTTGGACGGACTTATATTATACTTTTTGAGCAAATGCATAGACAGTTTATCATCCCATGTTGTATAAAACTTAGAAACAAAGTTTAATGTCCAACCCACTGTCATGTTTTCAATGAAATACTGCTCTTCACCTACGTAACCTATTTTTTGCTTATAATCCGCATCACTTCTCGATACGGTTTCTCCCAATACCTTGATCTCTCCCCCATCAATGTTAATATAACCCATGATAGATTTTATCGTCGTACTCTTGCCAGCACCATTGGGTCCAATAAATCCCATTATATAGCCAGCAGGGAGCTTAAACGATACATTCTTTAAACGAAATTCGCGGTAGTTCTTGCATAAATTGTTTACTTCCAACAAATAGTTCACCGCAGTTCCTCCTTACTTAAGATCTCATTAATAATCAGTTTTATTTCGTCCCTGGTCAAACCCATACGCTCGGCCTCATCGAGTAAATTTATCATCTTGTTTCGAAACTCCTCCTTTATCTTATGTTTAATTGTCGCATAATCCCTCTGTGCCACAAACGAACCTAATCCCTGCCTGGTTGTAATTAATCCTTCTTGTTCCAACAATTCATATGCTTTTTTTGTCGTAATGACACTCACAGTCAGTTCTTTTGCCAGCTCTCTTATTGAAGGTAGCCCATCGCCTGGTTTTAACCTTCCACTTACTATAAGCTCTTTTATTTCAGTATATATTTGCTCATAAAGCGGCCTAGGACTTGTATTGGAAATAGTTATAAACATATCTCACCTTCTTACAATATATAAATTTAGCACTCGGTTAAATCACAATTCATTATAACTGTATATGTTGTATATATACATTATAATATCTATAATGATTTCTGTCAATAACAATTAAAAAGCAGATGAAAGAAAACATATCAATTTTGCATTGACATTCGTAGCTTTAACCGCGTAGATCGTGCACATACCGCACGCACAAATAAAGAGGTTGTAATCCAACCTCTTTAATCATTACCATCTCGCAATAAATGGTGTATATTCTTTTTCGCCCATCAAATGCTTTTCTATTTTATATAATTCCATCCTTATCAACATCCTGTACGAAACCTCTTTGTTTGTTTCTCGATGTTTTATAGTAGTTTTCATTTTTTCATCAAATCCGGTCACAAATTTCTTCTTAGCGCTTTCACTTAACAAAAGGCCCTCCATCGTACTAGAAAAATCGTCTTCTGTTATCATACCTTTATCAATAAGGGAAAATATTAGCCTATCAACAATAATTGGTTTAAATATTTCTGATACATCTAGATTCAATGTAAATCTCCTGAAATTGGTAGAATGAAGATACCCAATGCGCGGATCTAAATATGTCTTGTATATTTCACTTAATACAACTGTATACATCAAAGAGTTTCCAAAACTTATCAACGTGTTTATAGGATCCCTTGGTGGCCTTTTTGTCCTGTCTTTCATTTTAAAACTTTCACTTTTTACAATATCATTAAATGTTTTATAATAATGATCCCTCATGTTACCTTCTATCCCCATCAATTCGTTTACACTAGTACATCCATCGATTTTGCTTTTCAAATCTTCAATGGAGTTATATCTTTCCTCCAGATTTCTGCCTCTGTTTTGATAATATTTTAATACCTGTTGCATATTTTTTGCTGCCCCATTTACAAAACTTCTTGCTAATACCAGCCTTTTCTCTTCATCTAAATAATGTTCCGCCTGTTTTAATATCATATACCCTGAATTATAATGTTCTCGCGGATAAAATGTGCCTGTATAATATCCAAAGTAATTAAAAAAATGAATGAGAATTTCTTTTTGTGATATAAACTCTATAAATTTTTTATTAAAGTTAACTTCACTGTATACATATATATCATTAATATTTTCAGCAGGCAAAAACTTAGCTCCGTTCTCCGATTCAAAATAAATCGTATTGTCTTTTCTCTTAAATTCACCATCATTAAAAATATAAACGCTCTTCTTCATATTTTACACCTTTCCTTTTATGCCCAGCAGAATTCTAAATAGGCACAGTTTTTACAAAAAGGAATTTTTTCAGCTATTGGAGGTTTATCCAGATAAATGATCCTCATTATATCTTCTTCTGCTACTTTCAATTCCCTTAAAGAATCTTCGTCCAGCACGACCTCCTGCCTCCTTTTTTCCTCCGGAAATAACAGTTCGCCTTTTACGTCAATCCCCTGTTCTTTTAAGACAGACAGGTAAAATAAAAGCTGCATTTTTGCACTTAAAAGGTATTTGCTACTTTTTTTAACTTCTCCTACTACTAATTGCCCCATATCTCGCTGTATAATATCCAGTTTAATATTGCCGACGCTTATTTCTTTCCTATCTCTATTGTAAGAATGTTCGTGTATAAATCGACCTATATCCAGAAACTCGTTATCTTGATCAGCCGCAATATTATGTGCTATTAACCAAACCTGCCTCTTGCAAACATAATAATACCAGATGAGCGTACCATTTATTGGCTTTTCTTCGAGCTCTGCCATAGCTAAATGAGAACAAATATAATCTGTTCTCTTACACTCCTTTCGTTTATATAATTTCAATAGCCAGCATATCTCACTTTATATATTTTACATTTAGAAAATAAGCACTTCATCATCAATATCTCTTTTAAAACCTGTCTCATCATCATAGTAAAATTCTTTATTTTCCAGTGGTATTAACAATATAGAAGAAGTTTTTGTAGGCCTGATGAGATCCCTGGCAAGCTTCAAGGGAACCGATATAATGTGGTCCCTAAAATTCTTACGCATCTTTAAGTAATTCTGCTGCCGCTTTACAAAATCCCTTTCGTGTAAAATTCCCTCTTCATATTCCTCCCATATTTTTACTGAATCCTCGTCTGTTTCCACAAACACGTCAACGTAATTCATATTCTCTTTTATAAGTTGAAAATTGGATAACTTATTACATTCTACGTTTTCATTATCGTCAAAACAAAAATTGCGCATCGCGTCAATCAGATTATCTGATTGGCTCAAATCCTTTTTGTCTCTAACCTTATAAAAATATTCGTTAATCATGTCGTAAAAACGGCTTTCGTCTGTCTCCTCTTTTAAAATCTCTTTAGATATGGTGGTACTCAATACCCCATAAATCATCGATGAATAACTTCTCTTATCCTGTAAATTGAATACATAAACCTCTCCCCTACCTCGTAAATTGCTCCTGTTACATCTTCCTGCAACCTGTATTATGGAATCAATAGGTCCCAAATCTCTGAGCACGACGTCCAGGTCTATATCTACTCCTGCCTCAACTACCTGTGTTGAAACAACAACGATTTTTTTACCTGTTCTTAACGCATTCCTTATTTCATCGACACGTCTCTTTCGCTCTTTTGGAATTATATTTGTAGACAAATAATAAAAATCCCGATTCTCACCGTTCAATCTTTCCTTGATCAAACCATAAAATTCAAGCGATGATCTTATGGTGTTTAAGACAATTAAGTACGATTTTTGGCCATCGTAGATTTTCAGAAATTCATCAGCAAACCCTTCCAGGGTTAGAGGTCGCAAATCGTGTATTAATTTAACCCTATCCAGAGCTTCAAAATATTTTCTGTTATCATCCAGCAGTTCAATCGCTTCTCCTTCTCGAAAGATCAGCGGTTTTGTAGCCGTAAGGAGTATTATATAACAACCCAAGTGCGTAGAAATCCTGTTTAACACCTCATTTACTGCTGGCCAGTATTCAATAGGGATGTTTTGCACTTCATCAAGAAGTATTATGGAGCCTGCTATGTTGTGAAACTTCTTTAAAAACCTGTTTTTATACCCAAACAACGTGTGAATAAGCTGGACAAATGTCGTAACTATAATTTCTGATTCCCAACTTTCTACTAAAAGTAAAGATTCGTCCACTGGCTTTTCTTCATCTCCCAATTTATAGACGGTTTCAGCCAGGTGATGATGCTTTATAAGGTATTGACTCCTATTACTTTCAAAATCCTCAAGCTGTGACAACACATCTTCAATGACGTTGAAATTCTGGTCGATAATGCTTGTAAAAGGCAATGAGTATATTACCCTGGGCATTATTCCCTTTTCCTTTTTCACCCGTTCCCTGAGCTTCAAAGCCGCGGACAAAGACGTAAGAGTTTTGCCCATACCGGTTGGAGCAGTGAGTGTAAATAAATGATTATCCAGAGAGACATGCATTATCTTGTCAGTTACCTTATCATAAATCTCATTTCTCATGCCGTTCATGCCATCTGTTGCAATAGTGTCAAACTTTTTCTTTCTATAAGAATCCACCAGATCAGCTGGTATATATTTCCTCTCAATGACAGATACACGGGCAGCATTTCTTTTATCCCCATCTATAAGAGAAGAATAGTAAAATAGTAGCAATTCGTACAGAAAAGACTTGGTTGCATCATCCTCTTTTTTAAATAAAAAATATCGTTCCTTATCTATCTCTTTTAACACGTCAATCCAACTGTAACAAAATTCCTGCAATTGTACATTTTTAAAAATCTCCGCGTATTCAACTTCAATAGCCTCCTTATTCTTTACAATATCCTTAAGCTGTTCTTTCATTATGAGGAGCTTATCTCTCATCCTCTCACCGACACACTTAAAATCCGGGTCATCTAAATCCGATTTTTTTATCACATCGGCATTAAATGAATATAAATCGCCATGATGATGCAATACGCAAAAGTATGATATCAGAGGCAGATACTTATAGTATCCGCCTCTTAATCCTTCTACCGCTTTTTCTACCAGATACGCAGTAAACACAGCTGAAATGAATCCATGCCTGTGAAGGTTGGATGAAGTTTCGCCCGTGAGCAAGTAGTTTTGAAAGTACGTGGTATACTTACCAAAATCATGACCTATACCTATTATATAACCTATATCTTGAATGACTTTGTCTTTATAAAGAGATTCAACACCCTCCACCAAAACATCGGCCACATCCTTAAGATGATCTTTCAAAAATCTCTTAAATATTATTTCTCCATCCTCTGTCTGAATATGAGAATAGTATTCCATCATTCCGCCTCCATAAAGGTTATATTCTCTGTTACTCCACCTAAATTTACGGTCAGGTAAGGTCCTCTTAATCGTACTTTCAAATGTCTCTGGTTCTTCTCATAGACGAAATAAGCAGGTACCACAGACTGACGACCTTCGCTAAAACCTAAAGGCGCAATTTCCTTTATATATTGCATAGGACTTCCGTCGGTCTTAAAGGAAAGCCCACCCTCCTCTATCGTGTCCAAATTGCACACCGTTACTATATCAGTATAATTATCGGAGCACCTTATCTCCATATCGCTGCCGTTCAGCGTAAATACCTTTGAAACATAAGCTATGAATTCCGTCAGACCCATATATAATGGATATACGAATCTTTTCTCATTTAATCTTCTTTCTAACTCGTCCATTATTTCGTCTTCAGAATGCCAGAAATATATCCTGTAACATAAATTATTCGCGGAAAGATCTTCAGGTAACAGTATCTCCAGAGGAACCTGTGTATGCCCATTAATGCCATTGACATCATTCCTCGACTTCACACTTAAATAATTTACCGTCTTATATATGCTTCTCACTGGGGTTACAATGCTTATCCCCACATGACATCTTCTTGAAGAAAATCGCTCATAATAGCTATCCCTTGGATACCCCAGTATACCTGCGATCATGCCTATTATCACCGTTCGAGGCGGGAACGCATAGGACAGAGAGGAGGAATTGGTGTAGTACTTTCTAAAATGAGCCATGGGGCCTACTATGTCAAAGACAATAAGCCTATCTAACCTATCCATTTTTATTCCCCTTTTAGAGCTTAATAATCGATTTCTTCCAACAGTTCAGGCAAATCAACTACCTCACTAAATTTTCCTTCACCCTTATCAGAAAAAACCACCAACCTATCATCCTGCCAGAAGTACACCTTATTTATTCTGTTTAACTCTTTTTTCAGAACATGGCACAGGCCTGTAACATCTAATTTAAAATCAGTGATCTCTCTGAGTTCATCCACTGTGTCCAGCTTTACAAAATCCCTCAAGTCACCCAGCATAAACTCACTGTCTTTATACTCAACCCTCACATAAAGCCTCGGGTACTGACCTATTTTGCTCCTCGTAGCCTGAAGAGGAATTGACTTTATAAGGGCCTCTTCCAGCAATTTAATGTCATCATCGGTCATCATAGTGTATTTTGCCCTTGACGCACTTATCACGCCGTGAAAAGCTATGAGCGAATAATAAACCCTGTAATCCTTCCCCATGGCACCCTGTTGATTGCCCATTTCAGAGCTGAAATAGGATGTTATGCCGTTGGAGTCCACAAGCCTCACTTTGTTTAGAGAATATCCCCAGTTGAACTGCACAGGACCTGTAAACGTCTGAGAACTGCCTTTAGAATCTTCAGATTTAATAGGCATTGTGGCCCCAAATAATCTTACATCAGCCAATTGTGACAACAACCATTCAACATCCTCTTTTTCCATGTTGTTGATATTCATTTTTCTGCCACTTTTGTCTATAAGCAAATTCAACCTCTGAGTGGCATTGACTGTCATTCCATCGGGTTTTGTAACAAATATCTCATAGCCCTTCTCCTCAAGGTAATCTCTTATGTACCTCTTTAACCTCACATCGCTTACCAGATTTCTCTCCCTTTCGTAGTCCATGCGGGGTCTATTTTCATCATCAGGATCCCCATTGGGATTGCACAATTTAGCATCATAGATAAATAAAATTTCACTGTTTTTCATCTAAATCTTCCTCCTTTTTATTTGTTTTTGATGTTAAAACCCTATAGGTATTGAAAGCATATCCAGATAGGATATAAAATACATTTTCCCTATCTGTAAGCTTCCACCTGCCGATATTTTTGTCCAGCAGCCCCTTCATCTGGGCAAAAACGCCTTCATTGTACTGTAATATCTTATACTGCTTCAATTTTTCAAAAATCTCTGTGGTAAGTCTTATAAGCTTATTGGTATTGATTCCCTGATATGTCAGTTTGTCCAACACAGGCTTGGAGGTATGACCATCATTGTATTGAGCATTGGCTACTTCGGATATAAGGCATCCAAGCAAAAACATAGCCGTCTGTTGTTCGTCATATCCCATTTCCGCTATGTAGTTTCTGTAATTTTCTGCAAGATTTAATGAGCTTACATCCATGGAATCCCCTCCCTTTAAAGTATTTAATATTTTCAAATATTGCAACAACATATTGCATTGCAATATTGAGTTGACTAAAGCTCTATCAATAGCCCTGTTTCTATCCCCTGCGGCGATTTCCGGAACATTTACATTGTACAGATTAAATTTTTCAAACCTGTACACCCCGGCGAGCTCAACAAATTTATCTATCAAGAACCTCCTGGATATGGGCTTTTTAGAAAAAATACAATCATAAATCTCTAAAAGCTTAGGTACTTCCAGCAAATCGCCACCGCTCTTTCTCTGAGGTATGAGGTAAAAAATCTTAGTTAAATCTATACTCCAGAGCTTTGAATCGCCGATCAATCTTTTGCCCATATCGCCAACAGCATTTGTAGCCGCTATCATCTCCTTTATCCTGGACGGCGGTACATCTTTTATGAGTTTAAGCACCTTGAATTCCTGTTGGTTTCTCCTGTAAAAAAGCAGATTTAAGATATAATTGTTGTCTTTACCTTCGTACTCAATATAATCCTGTAATTCCTTAATAAATTCATTCATGCCTGTGAATGTCACTGCCGTATTGAAGGTATATTTTATATATCTTGACCATTCGTTCAGCGATTGGCGGTCTATATCGCTTCCAAATAAAAATCCCGGAATGATGTATAAAGGTATGCTGCCGATAGCGGTGCCTAAATTGTTATTTATATATACTTCACTCAACATTATGGCTTTGTAACAATCAATACAGAGACTGTAATTTTTAGTAAAATCGCCGCTTATATTTGAAGAAAAGCTGATTTTATCGGTATTATAATATTTATACCTAAACCTCTTTGGATCTGCCGTCACAGATGTCTCCCGTCCGCAGGCAGAGCACACGCCTTTTTGTACACCCTCAAAAATATCGTTTATTTTTTCATCATAGATGAGTTCTACATACTCCTTGTCCTGGCATACCAAAGCACCGTCGATTCTCAACGTATAGAGGACTATCTCATCCTTTTTGCCTAACTCATATTTATCCCTTATATATTTCTCTATGATGTCAGCCACACTTTCCACCAGTTTTTTATCTCTATTTTTACCGGTGCTCTTTTGAGAAATTTCCATTTCTAATCGAACAGCATCAAATCCATCATCAATTTCCATCTTCTTAAGATCCCATACATACCTGTATCTTCTCGCCACATTTTCCGAAAAAGCTATCATGCCATCATCTACAATCTTTTTAATCTTTTCCTTTAAATCGCTTCCTTCTTGTAACTTATCGTACAATGCAGGGAGAGCTTGAGAACACAAATAGGCCATACTATTAGTAGTCGCTCTCCATTGGGGACTACTTGGCCCCGATACACTACCTACCCATAGATATTTTTTTACAGAATCCTCTTTCATCTCTTCAATTTCAAAATCCGCTTTCATAGTATCTGTATCAATATCCACGATGACCACATACTGCTTACCTTGTTTGCTCTTTGGCGCACTTATCTCTGTGGTCATCTCTTTTATAAGTTCGCCGTCCCCTTCACCAAGTATAATTTCACCTATTTCCCTTATTGCCTCTAACAATATACTCACCCGATCCTAAATACCAGCTGCCTAACAGCCGGTGCCTTCCCTCGACCAGGTTTCCCCCTTTCACTCCTTATTTACCCTTTCGGGTATATATGCTGGGAAGGTCTTGTCAATAAGACTGACTTCTACTATTAATTATACAACCCGGGGTTGCCATAACATGTCCACATCAAAAAATTTATTTTATAATTTCGAAGCAACCAAATCCTTCAGAATTCTTGCTGCAAAGCCCGGTATCATAAGCCAACTTAATAAGCTCAGGATTGCCCTCCAGATAATATGTACCCATCCAGCCTTTTATGACAGTACCTTTGAAATTTACGATCTTTTGGTATTTCTCATCTTTAAGCCCTGTCGGTATAATTTCAAATTTCGCGTTTTCTGGTCTGAACCCCGTTATTATTTCATATTTCATCTCGATATTTCTTCTGGCCAGATAAGAAAACACACTGTCCCATGGCGAGTAATAATGGGTATACTTACTTTCACCGTTATTTACTGTGCTATACATGACCACAGGAGATAACATTTTTATTTTTACCCTGGAATCCAGATTTGTCGGAGAATATATATCCAGCTTCCTCAGTGTTACTTTTTGGTTACCCAGGTATAAAGTATCTTTTCTAAAGATATTCTCTGCAATGTCGTGTATAAAATCTTCTATAGGCGACGATATCACCAGCGAAGCAGGTGGCTTTATGCGTATTTTATTACCCATTATCTTTACTTTACCTTCCAGTCTTGAAAAAGTAAAAAACTTCAATTTTCGCTTGCCGTATTTATAACCTTCTTCATGGAGAAACTGGCTATAGTTTTCGTCTTTTATATTCCTATAAATAAAACCCTGTATAATGCTGTTATATTGAACAGGCAATACAAGATCGTTTTCCGAATCAAACTCCAGCCGAATCCTCATTGAATCTCCTCCTCCCTGCTATAATTATAGCACCAGCACTATGTCAAAATATGTCGCTATATCACATAATTTAATAAATTTTTTATGAACTACTGGGGTTAATCTCAGGCCAATGTAAAAAGCCTCACCTTATACAACCTTATATAAGATGAGGCTATTACTCTACCCATTTTTTATCGCATTTATCTGTTGCTCCAGGGCATTTATTTTGGCATTAAGTTCATTAATCTGTTTTAATGCGTTTTCTTTTTCGAGTTTCAAAAATTCTATTTGAGCATTATAATCCTGATTACTTTCAAAACTAGTCTGTTCTTTTTTAAACATATCTGTTACCGATTCTTTGGTCTCATTCATGGCATCTCTTACCATATTTCTTATGTCGCGCGCACTCTTGTCCTTCCTCAACAATACAGGCGCTATAGCCTCCTTAGCTTTTGGATAAAGCAAATAACTTAAAATCGCAAACCCAATTCCCCAAAAAAAACTTCTAGAACCGATTACTTTCAGGGTCCTCATTGGATTCCTCCTTTCACTGGTTCTTTCTTTAGTGTACCCTGATTTATATCTTAAAATTTATATCTTAAAAATCATCGTCTTAGTGAACCTACTCCATCTTATAGAAGATGGAGCTTCCTATTTCATCGACCGCTGCCTGCTGTTATTCACAGCAGGCCTTACACAATCTCCATAGGCGTAACTTCGGGAGGAACCTTCCCTACGAAAAATATCATCGCGTCTTTATGCAGCTATCCCCAATTGTCTTAATCCTTCATGAAGTACGTTTACTGCTGCATTTACATCTCTATCTATTTCTAATCCACATTCACATTTGTGTATCCTCACCGATAAGTCTTTTTCTACAATTTTTCCGCACCTTGAGCATCTTTGCGATGTATATGCCGGATTTACTTTTATAAATATTTTTCTTTCTCTCTCCGCTTTATACTGAAGATACTTATCTAACATTCCCCACCCTGCATTTGCTATTGATTTTGCAAGTTTATGATTTTTCATCATACTTTTCACTTGCAAATCCTCAACGCAAATGATGTCATTGTTCTTGACTATGTTATAGCTTATCTTGTGCAGATAGTCCCTTCTCTGATTTGCTACTTTTTCATGGAGTTTTGCTAATCTCTTCTTTTGCTTTTCTCTATTTTTGCTTCCTTTCTTCTTCCTTGACAGCTGCCTTTGCAGTCTCTTTAACTTTTTTTCTGCTTTTTGCAGCCATCTTGGGTTTAAGTACAGTTCTCCATCTGATGTCGCTGCTATCGAATTTATCCCCTTATCTATTCCTATTGCTTTTTCTCCTATGGATGCTTTTTCTTTTTCTCCTACATCTATTTCGACTGATAAGTTTATATACCATTTGCCTGTATGGTATTTAATGTTTATTGTTTTCACTTTTGTCGGATCAAAGTCTCTATGCGCTTTTATTTTTATATATAATTTGCGGCACAAATACAGTGTATAAAACAGCTTTTCTTCCTGCTCTTTTGTTGGCTCTAGGAGAAAATGCTGACATATCATCATTTTTCTCACCTTGGCTTTCTATGATAAAATCCTCTACACTTATTATGACATATTATTCTATTGCATACAATAGAAATTCATCTCCCACCTATAGAGGATGGGGACTTCTTTCAAGCCTTCGTTTAAAACAAGCACACGAAAGTGTGCTTGTTATTTCTTCAATTTTTCGCTCAAAGCATTAAGCCTCATCATGGCTTTTTTATAATTTGGGTCCAATGCCGACATAAATCCCATTACCTTTTCATAGCTTAAGCCGTTATTCCCCTGCGACATCTTTTCAAAAATGCTTTTAATATCGTAAGGATTTACATCTTCAGGCAATTTTATTTTAGATATGATATCCTTGAGCTTTAAAGCTAATCTATCGATATTATCGTTAAAATCTTTATCGGATATGGTCATTAATTCATTGACAAATTTTTTAAATTCCTCAGTGTTACTCATATCCATCTGACTTTTTAGATTTTTGATCATTTCAAAGAGTTTGTCATAATCCATAAATTAATACCCTCCTAACATAAAATCGTTATTACAATATATGCGTTATATCTGGATTTTCTACTGTATATATTCATTTTTTTCTACACAATATAAAAGCGTGAAGGGAGGAAAACACATGGCAAATTTGACTCAAAAAGAACTCCAATATATTGAAGATAGCCTGTCTATGATGCAACAAAACGAGAAATGCTTTAGGGACTGTGCAGATAAGCTAAGTGACAATCAACTAAAGACATTATGCCAGCAACTAGCTCAGTCGCAAAAAAACGCATACCAGACCATTATAAAACACCTATTATAAAGGAGGTTTATATAAATGCCACAAATGACTGACAAGGATTATATGATGGGAGTACTTGGCGATTTGAAATTCGAAATCGAAGGCCTTTCCCATGCCATTGTGGAATCTGCTGATGAAAGCCTCAGAAGGGATTTTACATCGGTACTCAATACCTGTTTCACGGACCAAAAAAAGGTATTTGATGCCATATCCCAGAGAGGCTGGTATAAAGTAAGGCAAGCATCGCCACAGGATATCGCCCACACCAGAAACACCTTTCAAACACCCGCGATAATATAAATGCAAAAATTCCCCTGGCTATACGAAAGCAGGGGAATTTTTGTATCTACACAATAATATTCTATTTGTGGAGGTGTATCTGATGTTTATCAGTTATCGTACCATGACCACAGCGTTGATAATCTTTTTTACTCTTTGTATTTTTCCATTGTCTCAATTGCTGAAAGTACAACATGTCTTTGCCAGACTTCAACCTTTATCAGGAAAAGTAATAGTGATAGATCCTGGACATGGCGGAATAGATGGCGGCTGCAACAGAGGTGGAATTCTCGAAAAAAACATAAATCTATCCGTAGCTTTAACCCTTCGCAAAAAACTTGAAAACGCCGGTGCAACAGTTTTTATGACAAGGGAAACCGATACGGCCCTTGACCACTTAAATAACAAAAACCCTTACAGGCACAAGAGAGATCTCATAGCAAGGGTAGATATTATCAATCAACACAAGCCTGATATTTTTTTAAGCCTCCATGTAAACTCGGGAAACAGCAAAAGCCGCGGAGCCATCGTTTTCTTTTCAAGCAAAAATCCCGAAAGTAAAAAACTGGCACAACCTATACAGGATTATCTTAATGAATTAACTGGTCAAGTGAATACCTCTCTAACGGGAGATTTTTATATTCTTCGAAATGCCGCAAGCCCAGGCGTACTGATCGAAATGGGCTTTATATCCAATCCCCAGGAAGCCAATCTCCTGCAAGATAAAACATATCAATCAAAGCTGGCAGATGCCATCCTATCTGGCGTAATGTACTACTTCCTTAATTGACTTATTTTTTATACCTTCTGGTCAATTCGTCGTATATCTGTTTCACATCAACACCTCTATCTACAAGCATCACCAGAAGATGATATACCAGATCCGATACCTCATACCTAATTTCATCTGGAGAATTATTTTTAGCAGCTATTATAGTTTCTGCGCATTCTTCGCCGACCTTCTTCAATATCTTATCTATTCCTTTATCAAAAAGATAATTTGTATAGGAACCTTCCACAGGATGTTCTTTTCTATCCTGAATTCTTTTGTATAGTTTTTCAATTATAGCTACGCCATCAGGGGAATCCTCCGACTCATGCAACGTCCTGTAAAAACAGCTTTTATTGCCCGTATGGCATACAGGCCCTTCGGGAATTACTTCTATGAGAAGCGCATCCCCATCGCAGTCATATCTCAACTTTTTTAAATTTAAGTAATTTCCCGAGGTCTCTCCCTTAAGCCACAAAGCCTTCCTGCTCCTGCTGTAAAAATTCACCCTCCCCGTCTTTAATGTTAATTCAAGACTCTCCCTATTCATGTAACCCAGCATCAATACCTCTTTTGTGTATACATCCTGAACGATAGCAGGTATAAGTCCATTCTCATCAAATTTCAACTCAATTTCATTTAACTCCATTTCTATCACCTCTCTATACTAAGCTATAAACTCTACCACCCTGATCTAACTGGAACGCCATGGGCTGCAAGGTACTCCTTCAACTCGCTTATCTGCAATTCGCCATAGTGAAACAACGATGCTGCCAGAGCTGCATCGGCCTTACCTTCCGTAAGTACCTGCAAAAAGTGCTCTTTTCTCCCTGCACCTCCTGAAGCTATGACAGGTATATCCACTTCCTCCGAGATGATCTTCGTAAGGGGGATATCATAACCATTTTTGGTGCCATCGGCATCCATACTTGTAAGCAATATCTCTCCAGCTCCCAAAGCCTGTACTCTTTTCGCCCATTCCACAGCGTCAAGACCTGTATCTACCCTTCCTCCATCGATGTACACATTCCATTTCTCAGGACCCACTTTCTTGGCGTCAATAGCAACCACAACGCACTGGCTGCCAAACCTCCTGGCTGCCTCTGTGATAAGATCAGGGTTCCTTACCGCAGCAGAATTTATGGAAATTTTATCAGCTCCACTCTTAAGTATCTCTCGGAAGTCCTCAGCAGTCCTTATGCCGCCACCGACAGTCAACGGTATAAACACCTTTTCCGATGTCCTTTTAACCACATCGAGCATTATGCCACGCTTTTCATAGGAAGCTGTAATATCCAGAAAAACCAGTTCATCGGCACCAGCCTCATTATAAATTTGAGCTATCTCTACAGGATCACCCGCATCCCTTAGATTCACAAAATTGACGCCCTTTACTACCCTGCCCCCTTTCACATCAAGGCATGGTATTATACGCTTTGTCAGCATGATGCCACCTCCAGAGCCCGGGTTATATCAATATTCCCCGTATACAAGGCTTTGCCGACAATGGCACCGTAAATCCCCATCTCTTTAAGCTTCCTTATGTCATCTAACGTAGATATCCCTCCTGATGCTATTACGTCAATACCCACACTATTTATTTCATTTATAGCTTCGAAATTTGGCCCTTTTAGCATTCCATCCTTTGATATATCTGTGAATATAACCATCTTCACACCCAGTTTTTTCACCTTTTTTGCAAAATCTACATCGCTTATATCGGAGGTCTCTAACCAGCCTCTTGTGGCCACCTTGCGATTTCTGGAATCTATGCTTACTGCTATTCTATCACCATATTTATGTACAGCATACTTCAGAAGTTCTTCATTTTCTATAGCTGAAGTACCTAATATAATCCTGTAAATTCCCAATTTCAACATCTCATCAATATGCTCAGCTTTTCTTATACCGCCACCCAATTGCACCTTTATACCCTTATCTACGATTTTCTTAATAACGTCATTATTTACCGGAAATCCTTCTTTAGCACCATCCAGATCTACCACGTGCAGATATTTAGCTCCCTTACCTATCCACAGGTCAGCCATATCCTCAGGACTTTCTGAATATACAACAGAAGTATCGTACTCGCCTTGTGTTAACCGCACACATTTTCCTTCCAATATGTCTATTGCCGGAAATATTATCATTTCACCATCTCCCCGAAGTTTTTTATGATTTGTAGGCCTACCTCTCCGCTTTTTTCAGGGTGAAACTGGCATGCATATATGTTTTTATGCCCCACTACCGCCGGAATCTCAACTCCGTAATCCACGCTGGCATATACCTGTTCCACTTCATCGGTTTTAAGATAATAGGAATGTACAAAATACACGTAGCTACCGCTTTCTACACCTTTTAATAAGTCAACTTCCTGCTTTATGTCCAGACAATTCCATCCCATATGAGGTACTTTATACCTTTTGGGAATCTCTACAATTTCGCCTCTTAATAAACCAAGCCCCCGGCAAAGGCCCCCTTCATAGCTTGTTTCAAATAAAAGCTGCATTCCTAAGCATATCCCTAAAAATGGCTTGCCCCTTTCGACATTTTTCACGATTGCATCGACAAGGCCTATGGCTTCTAATGCCTTCATGGCATCGGGAAAAGCACCAACACCAGGCAGTACCAAACCATCCGACTCATCAATAACTGACTTATCTTGAGTTATGACGGCACCATGGCCTGTATACTCAAAGGCTTTCTGGACGCTCCTCAAATTCCCCATGCCATAGTCTATAATAGCTATCACAATGCATCCCTCCCGCAATGCTTTACAATACACCTTTGGTAGTGGGTAGACCCGCCTCCCTTTCATCCAAAGATACCGCATATCTCAAAGCCCTTCCCAATCCTTTAAAGCAGGCTTCTGCAATATGATGGTTATTGCTTCCATGAAGCAAATCCATATGGAGGGTAATGCCGGCATTAAAAGCAAAAGCCCTCATAAATTCCTCTACCATCTTTGTATCCATTTCTCCTATTCTCTCCGCTGTAAATGATACATCGTAGTGCAAAAATGGCCTGCCACTTATATCCACCACTACTCTTACCAGTGCTTCATCCATAGGCAAATAAACACTCCCATATCTTGTGATACCGACCTTATCCCTCAGCGCCGTATTAAAGGCCTTTCCCATGGTTATTCCCACATCTTCTATGGTATGGTGGCTATCTACATTCAAATCACCTTTTGCCACAATCTTTAAATCAAATAAACCATGTTTTGAAAATAATATTAGCATGTGATCGAAAAAGCCTATACCTGTTGATATATCTGAGCTCCCCTTACCGTCCAGATTTAATTCAATATATATCTGTGTTTCCAGTGTTTCCCTGTTTAATTCAGCCTTTCTCATGCTAACATCTCCTCTCTATCACTGCATTATTTCCCTCAAGGATTTTATAAGGTGCTCATTGGCCTCTGCAGTCCCCACCGTTATCCTGAGGCAATCGTTGAGATATGGATCCCCTTTAAAACTCCTCACAAGTATATCTTTTTCAATCAACTTCTGATGTACTTTTTCGGCATCAGCAACCCTTATCAGTATAAAATTCGCAGCACTGGGGTATGCCTTCACGCCCTTTATCTCTTTGAGTCTATTGAAAAGCCTATTTCTCTCGCTTATTATATAATTCAACCTTTCCTTATATATACCGCTCTTTAATACCTCATATGCAACAGCCTGTGAAACAGAATTAATGTTATAAGGGGATTTAGTCTTATACAACTCATCAATTACTTCATTGCTGGATATAAGGTAACCTACCCTCAGTCCCGCTATCCCCATGGCTTTAGAAAAAGTCCTCAAAATCACCAGATTAGGATACTTTCCAATCAGATCTACAACAGTCTCCCCATAAAATTCATAATAGGCCTCATCCACCACCAGAAGGCCTTTAACTGATTCTAATATATCGACAATAGCCTCTTTTGATAGTACATTACCCGTAGGATTATTAGGCACGCATAAAAACACCACTTTGGGTGCGTATTTATTTACAGCCTCAATAAATGTCCCTACATGGTATTGAAAATCTTCTCCCAGCGGTATACCAATAGGCTTTGCTCCTGCTATTAAGGTATATATACGGTACATGCTGAAAGATGGTTCGGGATATAGTACAAAATCCTCTCTTTCAACAAAAGAGTTCATTATACCATGTATTAAATCATCAGAGCCGTTGCCTACTATTATATTATCAGCATTAACTCCCGCATAGGCTGATATGGCACCTCGCAATCTAGTTGCCAGAGGGTCAGGATATATATTGGGTCTGGCATTTCTGATAACTTCGCTGAGCCTCGCATATATATCTTCAGGTAAATCAAAAGGAGATTCATTTGCATCCATCTTGTACTTACATTGCTGCATGTGCACCTGATAATTCTTTAGGTTGACCACATCCCGCCGAACTAGATCTTTTATCATATCAACACCTCACGATCGCTAAAATCTCACTTTAATAGAATTGGCATGAGCTGTTAATCCTTCCGCCTCAGCCAGCCTTATGATGTCATCTTTTATCTCCTCCAGCCGCTCTCTGGAATAGTACAAAACACTCATTTTCTTGACAAAGTCATCAACAGATAATGGCGAGAAAAATCTAGCAGTGCCCGACGTAGGCAGTACGTGGTTGGGTCCTGCCATATAATCGCCTAAGGGCTCTGGTGCAGTATGTCCCAAGAATATCGCTCCAGCGTTTTTGACCATAGGTAAAATTTCAAAGGGATTTTGCACCGCTAATTCCAGGTGCTCTGGGGCTATTTCGTTGGCTATACATAGCGCATCATTGATATCTTTGACCAAGATAATAGCTCCATAATCTTCCAGGGATTTCTTTATAATATCCCGCCTTTCAAGGCCGCTTATCTGTGTTTCCAATGCCGACATCACCTTTTCCGCCAACACCTTTGATGTAGTGACCAAAATAGAAGAGGCCATCACATCGTGTTCAGCTTGAGATAAGAGATCCGCTGCCACCCATACCGGATTGGACGTATCATCTGCTACAATAAGCACTTCACTGGGACCTGCCACCATATCAATATCCACATATCCGTAGACCGCCCTTTTAGCCATGGCCACATATATATTGCCAGGCCCCACAATCTTATCTACTTTCGCAACCGATTGAGTGCCAAAAGCCAAAGCTGCAATGGCCTGAGCGCCTCCTATTCTGTATATAGTGTTAATACCCACTTCATGAGCTGCTACCAGTACAGCACTGTTTATCTTCTCTTTAGGCGGTGTTACCATTATGATCTCTTCAACACCTGCCACCACAGCAGGTATAGCGTTCATCAATACTGAAGAAGGATATGCAGCACTGCCACCTGGGACATATATCCCTACTTTTTCTAAAGGCCTTACCCTTTGGCCGTAAATAATACCTTCTTTAAAATCCATCCACGAATTTTGCTTCTGCTTTTCATGGTATTCCGTTATGTTTTTGATAGCTTTTCGAATAGCATTTAAGAGTTCTATATTCACGTCTTCATATGCAGCATTGATCTCCTGTTCTGTAACCTTTATGGTATCTGACGTCAAATGCACACCATCAAATTTTGCCGTGTACTCAAATAAAGCCTCATCGCCTTTTTCTCTCACTTCTTTTATGATCTGATCCACTGTCTGTCTGATTTCACAAGTGTCTTTAGCAGATCTTTGAGTAAATTCCTTAAGGGAATTAGCATCCACTCCACCTCTAAAATCCAGTATCCTCAATTTATAGCACCTCTCAATCTCGCAATAATATTTTTAATCGGCTGGCTTTTTACCTTTAGACTGGCCCTATTTACAATAAGCCTGGCACTGGATGAAAATATCTCATCGAGCACCACCAGCCCATTTTCTTTTAAGGTCTTACCAGTTTCTACTATATCCACAATAACCTCAGACAAACCCAATATAGGTGCTAGCTCTACCGAACCATTGAGTTTGATAATCTCTACATTCTCGCCTTTTTCCTTAAAATACCTCTCAGCAATCCTGGGATACTTGGTAGCAACCCGTTTATCTACAAAATACCTTCCTGTAACCTCCCTGGGACCTGCTACCACCATCCTGCAAAACCCAAACCCCAGGTCCAGCATCTCGTAGCAATCCACATCCGCTTCCATCAGCACATCTTTGCCCACAATACCCATGTCCGCTGCGCCGTACTCTACATATGTAGGCACATCCACAGGCTTCACCATAACAAATCTTATACCTGATGATTCATCCTTCAATATAAGCTTGCGGGTTTCTACTTTTAGTTCGCTACAGTCTATACCAGCTTTTTCTAATAGTGCTATGGCTTTTTCAGCTAACCGCCCTTTTGCCATAGCTATTGTAATGTAATCCATATTCATCACCCTGGCCTTCTGTATTATTCTGTGTTATAAAAGCGAGATTACATCGCTATACCTTTGCAAATCATACCGCGAAGAGTCACTGTTTAGCGCAAGTTCTACGATCTTACCTTCTTTCCTCATTTCCTCGGCCTTTAAAAACGCATCTTTGATCTTAGCTCTTGAATAGATGATCAATGTTTTTTTAGGTAGATTTACACCATCACCATGCTGTTTAACAAGTGCCAGCATCGCCCTTTCTATGCCAATAGCAAAGCCTACCGCCGCCCTATTTATCCCAAAATTGGATACCAAATTATCGTAGCGTCCACCCGCTAGAATACCATATCCTATGTCTCTTACAAATCCCTTAAATACTATGCCGGTATAGTAATTCAACTTCTGCGTAGTGCCCAGGTCGAAAATCACGTATCTGTCCATTTCCAGGTCTTTTAGTACGCTGTAAATGCCCCGCAAATTCTCTATAGCGTCAAGGGCTTTTCTGTTAGACGTCATGGCCCTTGCCTTATCCAGAACCTCATATCCACCAAAAAGCTCAGGAAGCATTAAAAGTAATTGTTTCACGCTCACGTCTATATCCAGCTCATCCAGATACCTTTCAAGACCTGAAAGGTTTTTCATGGAAACATACAATTTTAGTTTCTCTACCAATTCATCTCTAAGATGTAAATCCTCAAAAAAACCATCAAGAAATTCTACTTGTCCCACGTCTATCTTAAAATCATAAATACCTATGTCATTAAGCGCCCGGATTGCCAGTGCTATTACTTCAGCATCCGCTTCATCAGATTTTATGCCTGCGAGTTCTATTCCCCCCTGGGTAAATTCCCTGAGCCTTCCGGCCTGGGGTTCATCGTATCTGAATACATTGGTGATATAGCAAAACCTCTTTACCATATTGTCTTTGTACCTGGCAGCTATTATTCTGGCGATCTGCGTGGTAACGTCAGGCCTTAGCGCCAGTATATCCCCCTCTTTATCAAAAAACCTGAATATATCCTTTTCATCTATGGATCTTAACGTATTTTTAAACGTATCATAGTATTCAAAAGAAGGTGGTAAAATTTCCTCATATCCCCATGATATAAACAACTCTCTCAGCTTAAACTCGATTTTTCTCTTTATCATTAGCTCATCAGAGAGATAGTCTTTAACCCCATCAGGTAAATACAATCACTTCACCTCTTTAATATGATAAAGTATTAAAGTGTTTTACTTATTGTATAATAAAAAAAAGCATATGTCAATCATTTTTTAGCCTCTTTATATTTACCTGGAATAGCCAAAGGCGGTTGTTTTTTATGTAAGATTTGCTATAATATTCTTAAAGAATTTTCTTTATTTACAGGAAGAAAGTTTTTTAAGAAAACAAAAAGGAGTGGTAAAAGAAATGGCAAACTTAAAAGGCACAAAAACTGCTGAAAATCTGATGAAGGCTTTTGCAGGTGAATCTCAAGCAAGAAACAGATACACCTATTACGCTTCAGTTGCAAGAAAAGAAGGATATATCCAGATAGCTAATATATTCTTAGAAACAGCTGAAAACGAAAAAGAACACGCCAAGGTATTTTTCAAACTTTTAAACGGAGAATTAAACGGTGAAACCGTAGAGATAAATGCTACATATCCTGTCAGTCTTGGCGATACAAGGTCAAATCTGTTAGCTGCCGCTAGCGGCGAAAATGAAGAATGGGTTCAGCTTTATCCTTACTTTGCTGAAGTAGCAGAGCAAGAAGGCTTTAAGGATATAGCCAATTCATTTAGAAAAATAGCAGAAGTGGAAAAACACCACGAGGAGAGATATAGGAAACTCCTTACCAATATAGAAAATAATACGGTGTTTAGTAAGGGTAAAAAGGTCCTCTGGAAATGCAATAATTGCGGATATATTTATGAAGGTGAAAGCGCCCCTGAAGTTTGTCCAGCATGTTCTCATCCTCAAGGTTATTTTGAGGTGCTTGTAGAAAATTATTGATGATAAAAAGTCTATACGCTACCATATTTGACCGCGTATAGACTTTTTAATACTTAATCTTTATATTGCGAAATTTCATCAAGCAAATACTCCTTTACTGCCATGTAATCCTCATAATCAAGGCTGTATAATTCTTCAGGCTTTTTACCTGCTTCTGGGGCCAATTCTGCGATATCTTTAAACTTAAATATCCTGCTCCACACTTTAGAAAGTATTTCATCCGAATGGGGATGTACGCCTTTCAACATCTGTATTAATTCGTAATCCTCTATACCTCTCTTGAGGTTTTTATACCTTATAGTCAAAATTGGTGCTCCATCCATACCAGGATATACAAAATTGGTATCTCCTGCTCTCCACTCAGGATATCTAAATGATATACGTTCTCTTGGCTTCTCGGGCCATACCGTATAATTCCAGCGCAAAAATCCGTCAAAATTCATATATGCTGTCAGCAAACCGATCAGGCGGCTTTCCAGCAATGGGGATGAAATAAACGTATTTGGATATAAGGGCCAGCAGCACACATACCATAACAACCTTTCGATATCTTTTCCGGCCATCTCCTTAAGAGAATCCCATTCTTGGCAGACACACGGCAACATGGGCACATAATCGCTTATCTGCCTTTTGAACCTCTTTATAAACTCTGCATGATTAATGGCAGCTTTGAATTTAAATTGAGGAGCTGCATTTTTGATGGCTTCCAACCTCTTCTCATATAATTCCATATCAGACGGTTCATCGGCTATAATGCGCACAAGTTCTATCCAACCGTTTTCTATAAAAAAGGACTCCAGGGCCTTTATGTACGCCGAAATATCTTTAGCGTCTCTCATATACTTATAACAGCTATCGGCTCTATCATAATAGCGAACCCTTATGGCATCAGGATAATCGGTGGCCACTTTGCCATAACCGAACTCATCGTCTTCCCATATATTGCACAGCCCAAATACCTCAATCTCTTTATCTATTCCGTATTTAAAGCATAGTTCAATATAACGTTTTACTGCTGAAAAGTCGTATATAAAGTTTCCGTTTAAATCCTTCTCTACCTTTACCATACTGTACTCAAACATGTCAGAAGGATAATCTTTAACCCTATAGCTTCGCTGGCCTGACCATGGTATCTCTGAAGCGATGATAGTTATGGCCTTTTGCCCTAATTGCGCCAGGGACTTTACGTATTCCTCCAATACCCTAAAATGTTCATCACTCCATAAACGTACCTCATGTTTTCGGGCGATATTCGATAAATGCTGCCAGAGATCCAGGTGAAAACGATATTCAGAAGGCCTGGGAAGCACCACATCTTTTACCATCACATTGAAGAACATAGCAGCCACTTTTTTCTCATCCTCAAACATCCTATGGGCAAAAATACTTATGGTGCCCTGGTGATTCCCTGGCTGCACATCTTCGGGAATATCAATCTCAACCCATATGGGCTGGACTGCATCTTTTGCCACTGTCACAACCTCATTCTTTAGCAGCATGTCAGCTTTTTGTATCCCGTCATCATCTTCCACAGTACCTATGGGATACAATCTTATACAGGATTGCGGTATGCCTTCTACTTCCACGTGCACCCTTATATTGAGTAATGGCCCTTTTACCGAAAACGTGGGGTTGTCCCCTGTAGAAACCGTAAACTCCTCATCGCCCTTAAGCATAAGCTGAAATGCAACCCAATCTCTCCTGCCCGATACCAAATCAAATTTTTTTCGTGTAAAATCAACAAGCTTCCCCGCTATATACTTATAACTTTCTTCAGCTAACCCGCATTCCAGCTGCACATCCTTCATCTCCTTCTATATATTAAAATATAAAGGCAAATGCTCATTTTTGTAATATAAATTTATTTATCACAATACTTAGCTATAGTTCATTATATGCTTTTAAGTATACCTCATAATCCCTCTCACTAAAAAGTATAAATCTGACTTCTTTTATATCACTATTCACAAGATAATCTGCCACTGTCCTAAGTGCAATTCGCGCAGCCCTTTCAACAGGGAAACCATACGCCCCTGTGCTTATTGATGGAAAAGCTATTGTCTTTATATTGTATTCCTCAGCTAATTTTAGACTTTCTATGTACGCACTTGCCAAAAGATTGTCTTCATTGAAATTGCCACCTTTCCATATAGGCCCAACAGCATGAATTACATATTTCGCTTTTAAATTTCCACCACCTGTTATTACTGCATGACCTGTTGGACATCCTCCACATTGTTCCCTTATAACCCTACATTCTTCATCAATAGTAGGACCTCCTGCCCTGTGTATTGCGCCGTCAACGCCACCGCCTCCAGCTAATGCCGAATTAGCAGCATTGACAATAGCATCAACTTCTTGTTCTACTATATCTCCTTTAATAAGTTTAATTCTTTCTTTCATTTAGTCACCCCACTCTATCGCTTTTGCAATTGTTTTCTTGTTGCTATTATATAATACTTCTACGCAAGTCATGAAATTCCTCTCAAAGTACTTACCTAAGATAGGCAATTTATTTTTGACAATAAAAATAATATTGGTTATTATATATTTAATTGGAGGGATGCAAATGGATGTGTTTGAAGCGATTAAAACCAGGAGAAGCATAAGGAGTTTTTCCAACAAAGAGATTTCCGAAGAGGACCTAAATACCATCATGGAGGCAGGACGCCTGGCTCCATCGGGCAATAACCGGCAGCCTTATAAATTCGTCGTAATCAAGGATAAGGCTCTTATAAAAGAATATGCTTCCACATGCTGTTTTCAAGAGTTTATATCCGATGCTGCCGTAATCATTGTTGGATGCGTAGAAAAAGGCCGCGAAGTAGCTGGAGCTATAGCAGTACAAAACATGGTATTGGAAGCTACTGAACTGGGAATAGGCGCATGCTGGGTGGGATGGTTTGACAGGGAAAAAGCACGGGCCCTTTTAAATATCCCGACAAATTATGAACCATTTATAACCGTACCTATGGGTTACCCCAAAGAATATCCTGCTGAAAGGCCCAAAAAGTCTCTCAATGAAATCTTCGTCTACAATAAGTTTTAAGAATGATAAGCGTAATGAAAATAACCAATCCTATCATCGAAGCAACGTTTATAAAGAGACTTAATCGCTTTGAGGCGCAGGTAGACATACATGGTCAGACAAATCTGGTCCACGTTCCCAATTCAGGAAGATGCAAAGAACTGTTTATACCAGGAGCCCCGGTCTTTCTGGAAGTAAGAAACAGGCCTGGCAGAAAAACTCCTTATGAACTTTCGTACGTCTTAAAAGGCCGCAGACTAATATCCATAGATTCCAGCGTACCAAACAAGGTTTTCTACGAAGCCCTTCTCAACAAAAAAATCGAAGAATTTGCCACCTATGATGAGGTGCTGAGAGAAAAAAATTACGGGGAAAGCCGCCTTGATATCATGCTAAAAACTACCGACGATATATGCTACATAGAGGTAAAAGGGGTCACCCTTGAAGAAAATGATGTGGCAATGTTTCCCGATGCACCTACCCAAAGAGGTGTAAAACACGTAAATGAGCTGATAAAAATAAAAGAAAGCGGCATGAGAGCAGCTATTGTCTTTGTAATTCAGATGGACGGCATTAAATATTTTACGCCCAACGACAGGACAGACCCGGATTTCGGCGCTGCTCTAAGGCTGGCTGTATCTAAAGGAGTAGAAACCTACGCCTATACCTGTAATGTGGATTTGGACAACATATCAATAAAGGACAGAGCAGAAATAATGTTATAAAAGCATGAACTGGCAAAGATTGAAAGAAAAAATCCCGAGCCGTATTAAAAAATACAGTCCGGGATTTTTTCTTTATTTATTTTTGAGGCATATCGGGCATTGTTAATTCTTGGGCGTTTTTAGCCTCATCCGGGAGAACTACTTTTATATCAGGGTCATTGATATTGCTGTAGTTCATTGAACCACTGATCATTTCCCACTTTAAAGGCACAGGCTGACCATTTTCTAAAATACCATCTTTAAAATAGATTTTAGACGCTATATCTACCCTGACAATATTATTTGTCTTTGTGTCTACATAATAAGTGTATTTACCATACATGCCTTCAAACATATTGCTGTAATTCATACCCATGAAATCATTCATTCCCAGCATATTCATAACCTCATCCAACTTTTTCATATCAGTTATTTTTATATATGTATTAATTACATAAACCTCTTTTCCGTCAATCACAGAATTACTAACCATTCTGTACAAAGTATCTTCACTGAGCACATCTGGCATCTTCATGTTTTCCGCACCTTTTAAAGTGGATAACCCTTGCACAGTCGTATACACCCATTGATTATCTTCAGGTGATTTCATATAAATTCTATCCCCTATTATGTATTCTTCTATTTCTTTGTAACCTATTAGCGGTATGTCAATACCTATTTTTTCGTAAACGCCTGTATTTGTATCCATCTCGGCACTTACGGTCATGTTCATTGAATCAAAGGAGATGATGTTTTTATCTTTGAAATCCATTCCTATTTTAAGATCTGCGTTGAGTCGCATGGTGTTCATTTCTGAACTGGAAACCTTTTTTAATATTTCATAAGCCTCTTTAGACTTTGAAAATAGCAATTCAATAATCTTTTTGCCCTCAGAAGATGTTACCTTGTTGTCTAGTGTAACATATCTTGGCAAAAATCCCTCTTCCAGAGCATAAATATATTTTTCATTTTCCTTAAGCTGATGCGCATCCATTTTAGATAAACCATAAAATCTGCTCAGTATAAAACCGATTTGCCTGTAGGTTATAGGTTGATTCAAGTTGTAATTGCCTTTGCCGTCGCCCAGAAGAATCCCTCTCTCCACCAGATATTGCTGGACAGTTTTGCCGCCCAAGTCAATCCCCGCTTGCTGTATTAATTGTTCAACAAACTCACCCCGTGTCATGTAATTATCGGCTGTTTGCGCAAGGCCAGACACAGGTATTGAAATTAAAAATACACTGAGAAGAGCCAGTAAAAAAATTTTTTTCATCAAATCCTCTCCTTTACTTATTTTGTTAATATTAATAACTATGCTACTATATTGTTCCTGTTCTGTCAATCCCTCCACATTAATTTTCACATATACACAAACATATGTTTGATATTTTATACTTTTGTGGTAAAATAAATGAGAAGAAAGAAGTTGGTGAACGGAAAGGCAGGTGGACGCCGCTACCTCTGCTAATAAAAGCCAGGGGTACCTGCGGCGAAGTTTATATGAATCTTTTAGAAAAAATCCAGATACTTTCAGCTTCCGCTAAATACGATGTCTCCTGTTCATCCAGCGGTAGTATGAGAAAAAACACTGGCAATGGTATAGGCAATGCTTATTTTGCAGGTATATGCCACAGCTGGGCGGATGATGGCAGGTGTATATCACTTTTGAAGATCCTCTTTACAAACATATGTATGTACAACTGCGTTTACTGTATAAACAGATCATCCAATGACATACCAAGGGCTATATTTACACCCGAAGAACTGGCAGAGCTGACTATCAACTTTTATAGAAGAAATTACATAGAAGGTCTTTTTTTAAGCTCTGCAGTATATAAAAGCCCTGATTATACCATGGAGCTATTGTTGGAAACCGTACGCAAATTGCGAGAAGATTACCATTTCAACGGATATATACACCTAAAAGCTATACCAGGCGCAGATTTAAACCTTATAAAAGCAGCGGGTTACTATGTGGACCGCATGAGCGTAAATATTGAGCTGCCGACCGAAAAGTCTCTAAAACTATTGGCTCCCCAAAAAAGTAAAACATCCATCCTGGTTCCTATGAGTTTTATCGGCAACCAGATAATAGAGAATAACCAGATAACAAAAAAGAAAGAAGACAACAAGCTCGTAAAAACATCAAAGCCCTTCGTCCCGGCCGGCCAAACCACCCAGCTTATAATCGGTGCAACGCCTGAAAGCGATAGGATGATATTAAAACTCTCCGAAAGTCTTTACAAGCATTTTAAATTAAAGCGAGTATACTATTCCGCATATATCCCTGTATCACAACATCCAAATCTACCCGCAATATCAGCCCCTCCACTGTTAAGAGAACACCGGTTATACCAGGCCGACTGGCTTCTCCGGTTTTATAAATTTAATGCCGATGAACTTCTTGACGATACTCACCCCTATTTAGATCCAGTCCTTGATCCTAAAGCCGACTGGGCTCTCAGAAACCTCCACTTATTTCCAATAGAAATAAATAAAGCCGATTATGAAATGCTGTTGAGAGTCCCAGGTATAGGGGTGCGGTCAGCAAAGCGTATAATTTCGGCCAGAAGAGTCGGCCCATTAAACTACGATACCCTTAAAAAAATCGGTGTAGTCTTAAAAAGGGCAAAATATTTCATAACATGTCAGGGCAAATACTATGGCGATTGCCATTTCAATGCAATCCACATAAAGCAGCATCTATTACCCGAAACAAAAGATAAAAAAAGTCACGAACAGCTCTCTATGTTTTCAATGTACCCGGAAATTTTTTCGGAAGATAGTGGACTACAATTCATATCTATGCAGGATGTCAAATCAGTTATTGCGGGGGAACTATAACAATTAATAAATCGGAGGAGAATATCATAATGCTCTACTATATTTATGATGGGAGTTTCGATGGTTTGATGACAGCAATATATGATTCCTATTACCGCAGGGAACAACCGGATAAAATCGTGAAAAGAAACATATTCCAGCAAAACCTGTTTGACAAATACCTCTACATTGATACCGACCCTGTAAAATCCGATAAAGTCTGTAACGCCATCAGAGATAAAATATCAAAAGAAGCATTAAAAAACGTATTATACGTTTACTTATCTGAAATTGAAGATAGCTCCACCCTTATATACCATTATGTACGAGCAGGATTTAAAATCGGCCGCAATATAGACAGGTATCTCTCCAATGATACGGTATTAAATATCCATAAAATAAAGCAAAAAGTCGCTAATGAAGCCCACCGCATGCTTGGGCTAATCCGCTTCAGGCTTTTAGCCAGTGGAATATACTACGCCCCTATAAGCCCTGATCACAATATCATTGGATTAATCGCATCCCATTTTGCCAGGCGTTTTGCAGACCAATTTTTTATCATACACGATGTTAAGAGGAATATATCGGTCGTATATGACAAAAAACAATGGGTAATAACAGACATACCTCCAAACCCAGACATGCTCATAGATTCAAGGGAAGAGACGGAATACCAGAATATGTGGAAAGAGTATTTTAAAAATATAGCAATAAAAGAACGACTTAATCCAAAATTGCAGCGCCAATACATGCCCCATCGTTACTGGAAATACCTTGTGGAAAAATAAAATTCTGCTGTATTTCCCCATGGGATTTTACCTATAACCTTCCGGAAACTCTCACATATAATGTAATAGCAAAATAATTCGGGAGGTAAATTTATGTATTATTTATCCATGATACTCATTGCCCTTTGCTCCAACATCGACAATCTGGTTGTGGGGATAGCCATGGGGATAAAAAACCTAAGAATAAACATGACGGGCAATTTGACCATCGCTCTAATATCATTTATAGGTACATACCTGTCCATGTCATTAGGAAAATTTTTTATATCTTTTATTTACGCTGGTATTGCTAATTATATAGGCGGCATATTCTTAATCGTTATAGGTACACAGAGCCTGACAAGCGCATTGATAAGCACAGTTAGAAAAGCAAAGCAAAAAATTAAAGAACATGATAAAGAAATCCTGTCATACAGCGAATATATAGAAAATCCTGAAAAAGTCGATATAAATAAATCAGGTTTTATAGATCTAAAAGAATCAATAATATTGGGATTTGTGCTGGCTGTAAATAATATCGGTGTCGGTTTTGGGGCAGGTATTTCAAAATTCGACGCGCTTATTTCATCTATTTTGACATTTATTTTAAGCACCATGGCACTTTTTATAGGACTTCGCATGGGGAAACAGCTGCTATCAAAAACCATTGAAAAATATGCCGGTATAATATCCAGTTGCATTATTATATTACTGGGAATACTTGAATTAATAATCAATTAAAAGCATGTCATACGAATTTATTTTATTGCGGTTCTTCACTGACCGCATCCTCACGTATGACATGCCCTCAACAACTTTCATCACTTAATGACCCTCATCAAATCTGATAACAGTTCAGCCAATTTATCCGAGGACGTATACATTCCCAGGCTTTTATCGTCTTTTATCACATAAGAACTATTTTTATCCCTTGTCACAAAATACGCCTTTTCTTCGCTGTTATCCCCATAAACCGCCAGCCCAAAATCGTATTTATCCTTTGACGGCGATTTGCCCAGGTCAATGCCTGAAATTTGAAGTAATACTATATCGTCTAGAAGTTTATCCACATCATTATTATTTAATTTTTTGCCATTTATAACCCAGCTGCCATCCTTATTCTTCTGAATGGGATATTCATTACCCGATTTTATATATGCTATTTTGTTTATCTTGTCTTTCGCTGTTAAAAATATATATTTTTGTACATACTGATAGACATAGTCATTTGACAGCATAAACTTTTCGACATCTGTGGCCTGTACCATATAAACGTCCGGTTTATCAGACACTTTTACAAAATAGGACATTCCCACCGGTGATTTACTTCCAATCTTCAATTCTATATTTTTATTGTTGGACAAGCCTATATAAGCAGTATATGCAGGCCTATCAAGTCCATACTTTCCCAGATCATTACTGCTAAATTTCCTCTCTGCTTTCATGGACGAGGCTGTATTCAATAAATCATTTAAATTGATGCTGTCAACATCGTACTTTATGGGTTTTGTCATTTCCCATTTGCCATTAACTCTTGTTAAGCTGAGTAAATTCTTTCCTCCCTGATCTATATTTATTGAAGCGATATCGCTCTTTTTAATATCCAATACCACATTGCTCTCTGCAGGTTTTGCCGTCTTCTGGGTATAATAGTAATAACCCAGAAGACCCACCAAAACCACCAAGAGTATAATAGTATTTCTAAACAGTTTCATAGAGCTCTCCTCCTAAACCATATGAAACCGCCTAGAATCCACATAATCAAAGGTACTACAACGACAGTAGAATAAAATATCAATTTGGCTTCATTTCCTGTCAGGAATATCTGTGTCAAGCCCAATGATTTTGCCCTTATAGATATCTGACTGGTCTTATCTGCCATCCAGTTAGCACAATTCATCAAAAAGTCTTTGTTAGCTTCCAGGCCTATAACATTATCTGTAGCGATAAGATCATTGCCCAAGACAACTATCTTCATGCCCGTCTTTTTGTTGGATATAGCTACACCTAATGTCAATGGGCCTTTTATATCCTTGTTATCATAAGTTGCTTGCTTCTTAGTAAAATTGGTTTCACCCCATGCTTTATCACTGGTCGCCAGTAGTGGTTCTACTAATATATCTCCACTGGATTTCTCAGGATAGGTAATGCTTCTGGAGCTTGGCATAACCATGGCAAAGTTTGCAAAATCTAGCTTATTCGTTATAGTGTGGAATTTGTACTCTGGCACCGGCGACAGTGCATTCATAAAGTAGTTTCTGCCAGGATCTACAACCACATCGTTTTGTACTTTTACGCCCCACTGGGAAAGCAACTCGTTTATTGATTTCTGTGTCAAAGGACCATTTTCTGCTCCCATCATAATTATGGCTTTACCGCCCTTATTGAAGTAATCTTTCAGAGCATTCATCTCTTGCTGATTAAAATCCCTCTTCGGATTTGCAATTACTATAAGTTTAGCATCTTTCGGAATACCGCCTGATTGGGCCATGTTCAGGTCATTAACATAATACCCTTCTCCTGTCAATGAGTTCTTAAATGTAAGCATATAATCTATACTGTTTAATTCATCATGACCTTGAATAATATACGCATTTATCTTTTTCTGCTGCGTTACATTTATGATGGCCTGAGTAAACTCCTGCTCACCATTAAACGTAGACTGGGTAGGATCCTGCGACATGCCAAAAATATCATACCCATTTACTACCTGACGCTTTTCGTTGGCGCCTGAGCCAGCAATAAACACCGTGGTATCGTAATCCGTCACGCCGTATTTTTTGGCAGTTGCCGGATCTTTATCAGGATCTATAAATATAACCTTTACCCTTTTAGAAACGGTAGAATACTCATCTAAAAGGCTCTTTACTCTATCCTTACTACCACTTCCGTCCTTAAAAAAAGCATAAACCGTAACGTCTGTCTTTAAATTTTTGAGAACCTGTTTTGTCTGATCCGACAATGAATATTGACCTGTCTTGGTCATATCCCATTTAATAGGCTTTTGAGCCAGAATGACATTGACCAATATCAAGATGGCCAGGAGAATAGCCGTAACTAAAAGGGCATTGCTTCCGTATTTCAACCTGATTTTATTCATCAAAACACCTCCTAACTCCAACGCCTTTTATCCACAACCATTATTGAAACAAAGACGAAAAATACTATGAAGCTCAAGAAAAACACTATATCGTTGACGCTTAAAATACCTTTCTGAAAGCTATCCAACCTCTGTAACAGAGATATGCTTTCCACAATCTGCTTTGCTTTGCCCTGAAATGCATCTCCCAACCAGTTTATAATCCAGAAAATCAAGAGCAGCGCAAAACCTATAACGCCTGCTATCATCTGATTTTCTGTCAAAGATGAAGCAAATAAACCTACAGCTATAAATGCCGCACCCGCCAGCAGCATGCCAATATAACCTGTTATTATAGGACCCATATCCGGCGAACCAAACAATTTTAGGTATATGGGGTATAAAAAGGTAATTACTAATCCTAACAAATATACCGTCAATGCCGCCAAAAATTTTCCTACCACTATATCAGTCGTCGTAATCGGCGATGTCATCAGTAATTGATCCGTACCTGTTTTCATCTCTTCAGCCAGCAATCTCATAGTCAAAATCGGACTTATAAACATAAATGCCATCAACATATTGCCTAATATCGGACTCATCATGGCATATTGTGTAGACAAAATAAACGTTGAAAAGAAATAACCCGAAAGCAGCAAGAAGAATCCCAGCAAGACATAAGCCATAGGTGACAGAAAATATGCTTTAAGCTCTCGTTTGTATATTACCCATACTTTCATTATCCTTTTCCTCCTCCGTCGTAAGCTGCAAGAACACCTCTTCAAGGCTGTAGCCCAAAGACCTCAACTCCATTATAGGATAACCAGCTTTTGCCAGCGAGAAAAACATTTCCTTCCTTATATCCCTTTCTACAGATGTCTCTATTTCCAATTGAACAGTACCGTTTTCTTTGTCCTCTTCACCCTGAACGTTCTTTACTCCGTACAGGCCTTTTATGATCTCTGTTACTTTGTTATAAGGCCCTGCTATCTGTGCAAAATACCTTCTTGAATTCTGCAAAGCATTGGAAAGATTCTCTGTTTTATCTATAGCTACTATCTTCCCTTTGTTTATAATAACGACCCTATCGCACACCATACTAACCTCTGGAAGTATATGGGTACTCAAGATAATGGTGTGCCTTTTCCCTAATTTTTTTATAATATCTCTTATTTCCTTGATCTGTTTAGGGTCTAAGCCAACCGTGGGCTCATCCAGCACAAGGACATCAGGATCGCCTATTATAGCTTGTGCCAAGCCGACCCTCTGTTTATAACCTTTAGATAAATTCCTTATAAGCCTTTTTCTTACCTCAGTCAATCCTATTTCTTCGACTACCTCTTGAATCTTATCTTTTCTCTGGTTTACAGGTACACCTTTCAACTCACAAACAAAGTACAGGTACGAATCCACAGTCATATCTGTATAAAGCGGCGGAACTTCGGGCAAATACCCCAGATGTTTTTTGGCCTCAAGGGCCTGCTCAAATATATCATAACCAGCTATCTTTATGCTTCCACTGGTTGGAGGCATATAGCCTGTTATCATCTTCATAGTGGTACTCTTGCCTGCTCCATTAGGTCCTAAAAAGCCAAGTATTTCCCCTTTATCGACAGAAAAACTTATATTGTCAACCGCTTTCCTAGATCCATATACTTTTGTCACATTATTCAATTCTATCATCATTACAGCCAACCCTCCTTCATTCAACTACAATAGAATTATACCATGAATTTATTAATGAACTGTAAACAAACTGTAAACAAATAAAAAAAGCGGACAAATTATGTCCGCTTAAAGTTTCACAACCTGATCCAGATGCTGTGGCCTATCACAATTTATTCCTTTTTTGACAGCATTGTAATAGGCTATAAATTGCGATAACATAATACAAAGCGGTAACCTTGCCCATTGATCCAATTCTTTTGAAATGGCAATAGGATAGTCTGCATGTTCATCGGTTAAACCGATGCCTATAGCACACGTAACAGCACCATAACCCTTAATTTCTTTCAAGAGTTTTAGCTCATAATCCGTGGCAGTATCGGATATAAAAGCCGTAACCAGCATATTATTATCGACTATTGATTTGGGTCCGTGCCTGAATTCCAGGGTATGATATCCTTCTGAATTACTTATAGACATCTCCTTTACCTTTAACATGGATTCATTGGCAAGACCATAATAAGGGCCTGAACCCAAGTACACAAAGGTCTTAATTAAATTATCTTGAATGATTTTCCTTGCAATATCCTCAAACTTCTCTACATATGCCTTAGCTAATTCCGGAAGCTTTATGATATTAGCATCATCAGCGACCATTAAATAAGAGATCAATAACATGCTGGAAAAAGACCCAGTCATGACCACGCTCTCTTCTTTAGCCTCTTCTGATATGAAAGCATAATCGGCTTTTTTGACTATAGTGCTATCCTCGTAACAAGTCAATGCAACAGTAGGTAATCCTTTGTTTTTTGCCATCTCCAACGCTTTGACGGTTTCAGTTGTATCGCCTGAACGAGACATGCCCACCACCATGGTACCAGAGTTGGTAAAATAATCATCAGGGTATAAAAATAACTCAGAAGAGGGTATTGCCCTCGTTGGAATCCTCAAAAAGTGATTAAACAAACTAGCTATAACCTGTGCAAGATAATAAGACGAACCACAGCCCGTTACGAATATCTCATCTGCCCGTACCTTTTCAACTAAACTGTCAAACTTGCTCTTTATATCTCTTGCCTTTGCCAAAACCGACTTAAAAATATCGGGTTGTCTCAAAATTTCTTTATATGTAATCTCGCCTGGCATCCAGAACACCCCTTATATGATAATGTTATAACCAATCTAATAATAACATATATACCATTGCTCGTCAACAAAATCAATAATACCATAGATTGTATAATATGCTTGATATGGTTATAAAACGTCACTATTTTAAAGATACGCGGTACTTACATCTATCTCCTCTCACAATGCCCTTATTGTACTCTATCGGTGTGCCGAAAGAATATGTTATTCGCTCTAAAAGCAGCGCAGGCTTACCTGCCTCATAATTTAATACCTCTGCTTCGTAGGAGTTAGTTAAAACCGGCTCAAAGGTCTCATCAGCGCTATTAGGAATAATGCCACATTTTGTCCTCAAGGCTTCATAAAGAGACATCTTCTCCACATCTTCCCGCGTCATATCCCGGCACATGTTGTAAGGAAGGTAAGATGTCTCAAGCATTATAGGCTCGCCATTGGCCAACCTTAACCTTTTCAGGCTTAAAACCTCATCTCCTTCTTTTAGGTTTAAAATATCCGCTAATTTTTTGTCCGATTTTATAACTTCAAAACCCAATATTTTAGAAGATGGAACTAATCCCCGCTTTTTCATCTCTTCACTAAAGCTATAAAAATGGGTTATATTTTGTTCAATCTTAGGTGGCGCAACAAATGTTCCACGGCCTTGCTTCCTATATATGTATCCGTCTCTCTCTAATTCCTGCAGAGCCAATCTGACGGTTGCTCTGCTTACATTATACATATCGCACAATTCCCTCTCTGTAGGTATTTTATCATTGACCTTCCATTGCCCGCTTTTAATCTTATCTATCAATATATTTCTCAATTGAATATACAATGCTATAGGACTTTTCTCATCCAATCTTTCCATGAAATACACTCCTCGCTTTTACACGTTTCGCGTCCAATTTTATATATTCTTAATTTTACCACAAAATAAAATAAGGGGCAATAGCTATCAAAGCCCCTCAACGATAAAAAGTATCATGACAATTTTTGAAGCCTGTCAAAGCAGACCTTTGCGTGTACATCAGGTGCTTCCTGTATGTAAAACATATCTATTACATAGTAGCCATTATAGCCTATCTCCTCAAACGCATGAAACATCTTTTTATAATCTATATCTCCATCCAACGGGTATAGATGACTGTGTACCTTATTTTTTATGTCTTCCAGATGCACATGGACAATTTTATCTTTAAGCTTTAATATTGCTTCAGGCAAATCCGGATCGGTAATATATGTATGGCCTACATCCATATTTACTTTCAAATTATCACTACAAACATCATCCATTAATCTAATCATATCATCTACTGTCTGTATAATCAATAATGGTTCTGGTTCAAAGGCCAGCACTATACCGCGTTGCTCTGCATATGATGCAAAGTCTTTCATCCTTTTAACAAGACTTTCATACTGACCGGCGACTTCATTACTCTTCTTTTCGCAGTTAATTATCAGAATAGATGCCCCTATCTTATTGGCGATATCAATTGCTTTGTAAGTATTCGATATCTTAACATCAAGGGGGTCATTATCCCCATGATAGCTTACCGATGCTATTTCAAGACCTATTCCGTCAAGATAACGTCGCACATCAGCTATCATTTCATCATCCATTTTCTCGGACTGCATATCAGGATGCTCGAGACAAAGTTCAACTCCTTCGTACCCTATCTCTTTAATCTTTTTCAACGCGTCAAATATATTCCACTTGCTAAACCCTACTGTCCTAAAACCAGTTTTCACTTTTATCTCTCCCCTCATTATATCTGGATAAAAATAATCCTTCTTTTAAATTATACACAATAATACATCCAATGGCCATTGTAAAAACATTTTCACATAGCATTAATCGCAATTTCAGCAGCCATCGACTTTTTTATACCAAAATAACTCTCATTTTTATATGGACGTATGATATAATATATTGTAACTTTTGACAGGGGGTATTAGAATTGTCGCATAAAAACTTATACTACAAAGGGTTTAAAAGCGCATTACCCATAGTCCTTGGGTATCTGCCACTGGGTTTCGCCTACGGTGTACTAGGAATTAAAAGCGGTCTATCCATTCTTGATGTGATCATTTTTTCGCTTCTATGCTATGCAGGATCTGCACAGTTTATAGGAGTAAACCTATGGTCATTAGGCGCCGATCCAATTTCTATGATTATCACAATATTTATAGTTAATTTAAGGCATCTTTTGTATAGTACATCATTATCACAATATTTTAAAAACATCAGCACTGTACATATTCCCATACTGTCCTTTTTTATCACCGACGAATCATACGCCGTTTCCATTACTGACTTTAACAATGGCATTAAGCCTGAAAAAAACTACTTATACCAGTTGTTTTTGACATCTTACCTTTCCTGGGTAATGTCATCGGCACTGGGAGCATTGTTTGGAGCAAAAATAGGAGGTAAGCTGGATTTAGGACTAGATTTTGCTCTTCCAGCTATGTATATAGCACTTTTATTTATGCAGCTTAATAACTCAAAAAAAACCATAATAGCTATCATCTCAGGGCTGTTATCGCTATGGTTTTATTTCATCATTCCAGGAAATCTCAATATAATAATAGCTGCAATTATAGGTTCTCTTTTGGGGGTGATATTAAATGAACTATAAATTTTTATACATCGTAATAGGTATGTCTGTGGTTACATATATACCCAGGGTACTTCCCGCTATTGGCCTTTCCAGGATTAAACTGCCTGACTGGTTTTTACTATTTCTTGAATACATACCGGTATCTGTTTTAGCAGCTCTCTTAATACCTTCTATACTGGTACAAAATAAAAAAGTAGACGTGGTAAATCCCTATTTCCTTGCATCAATTCCAACTGTTGCCGTTGCATATAAATCAAAAAATATCTTTATACCAATTATTGTAGGGCTTTTAAGTTATTTGGTTATTTCTAAGGTTATTTTGCCATAGCCTACAACATCAATTCCACTTTTAATAACCTCATCAGAAATATTACCTCATCGCACCTTATAACCACAATGATTTTACTTTTCAATCCCATCTTTTGCTGTCAATTTATCCAAGGTTACCACCTTCTCTTTTGTATTTTTTAAATTCTTTATAACCATTTAACTTGAAAGGCATGGATTTTAAAGCCCATGGAACCCCAACCTCAGAGAACAGCTTTTTTTCAGAACTTGCCCGGTCTATAATATCGCTAATATCTTTTATGTAGGTAACAACACTTTCTCCTTCTTTATTAATTATCAAATAATCATCGGGAATTTCTTTGATACTGTCAGAAGACTCAAAAGCCCCATTAGATGCCAGAACAAAATTTCGCGTAAGTTCCACAGGGCAATAAAGTTTATTATTTTGAAATAATGATTTTATCATGTTTATATACATGTTTTCAAACAAATCTTCAGGGCCAAAATCAAAGTTCTCGTCAGACCCATCGCAAAATTTTATCTTCAGCTCATTATTGTAAGCCCAGTATGCACTGCCTTTAGTACCTTCAAGGACTATAAAAGGCGTCTCTCCCTGGGGACTGCACAATGTCGTATAACTAAGAATTTCAATTCCGGCCTCAGTAATTATGCGCACACACGCTGTATCTTCGCTTTCAATTTTGTGCCCATGGTACAGTTCAGCCGTCACCTCTGCTGGAACACCGCCATTATGGCATGAAACTCCAGCCAGTATAAGCAGGTTATTTAAAAGATGAGACAGCGGATTATTAATGGTACCATCGAGAACATAATTGCCATCAAACATCAGCTTACCGGCCCATGGCGTCCTCCGATAATACGATTCATCTCTTTCCCACCTTCCTATGCCCACAAGGCTTTTTAGGCTGCCAAAACGTCCTTCAGCCACGTAATCTAAAAGTTTTCTAAAGGCTTTACCTGAGGTATTCTGAAAATCTACTGCACAAACCTTACCTGTTTTTTTGCTGACTTCAATTATCCTATCGACATCTTGAATTGTCACAGAAGGCGGTTTTTCTAAGAGCACATTAAATCCCTTTTCCATAGCCTGAATAGCCATGGGGCTGTGCAGATGAATTGGAGTGGACAATACCACAAAATCAAGATCTTCTTCACTATTCAACATCTCTCTGTAGTCCATGTAATAATGTGCGCCCTTTGACTTCAATTTCTCTATCTCGCTTTTGTTTTTTTCATAGTTAATCTCTGAAAAGGCTTTAAACTCAATATATTTCCTCTCGAGTTTTTCTATGGTATTTAAATGAGTCCTCCCAAAACCGTTTATGCCAACAAGTCCAATCCTGGCCATTCGCATTCTAATCCCCCTCGTATAATATGATTTGTAATCAACCAAAAAGGTCGACCTTTAACAAGATTAATAAAGATCTTTGATATTTAAATATTGTTTCTTTAAATTTCACCATGATTAAATCTATCAAGTGCCACTTGATACTTATGCATACATCGCATAGCTACTACCCATGGTTGGGAAGATGGGTTGTCAAGCCCGAACGCAGTGAGTTCATTTTAGGCTTGACTACTCATCGACCAAACATATAATCCTCTCTGCGATGTATGCTCGATTGCTGCATTTTGTATTGTAGTACACGTATTCCCTCTTTCTTCTTCAGGTTGT
>NZ_FQVH01000019.1 GCF_900129075.1 Caldanaerobius fijiensis DSM 17918 | reverse complement strand
AATATACATGAGCATAGATTTGGGTATAAATAACCTTATGACATGCTATATAACAACAGGGAAGACATTTATCATATCAGGGAGGCAATTATTAAGCATAAACAGATATTATGACAAAAAGATAGCGTATTATCAATCCATAGCATATGCTCAGCAATCAGCGAGTGGAAATAGATACCCCAAAGATACGAAGAGAATACAGAGATTATATGCAAAGAGAAAAAGACAGATAAACCATCTACTTCATGCTGCTACAAAAAAAGTTATAGAACTTGCAGAAAAAGAAGGAGTAGCAAAAATAATAATAGGGGATATAACATACATACGAGAAAACAAAGATATGGGCCGTGTAAACAATCAAAAAATCCACAAATGGCCATTTAAGAGAATAGAAAGCTTGATAACATACAAAGCAGAAGATAAGGGAATAAGGGTAGAAAAACAAGAAGAAAGCTACACAAGCCAATGCAGTCCTTATGAAGAAGAAGTATGTGAAAAGACTGCGAAGAAATCAAATCGCAGATACAGAGGGTTGTATATTATTGGCAATAAGTTATTTAATGCTGATTGTGTAGGAGCATATAACATAATGAAAAAGTATCTGCGAAGGATAGGGAGACCTATCACGGCAGTAGTGGGGTTGGACACCCCAGTTGCGTACCGATGGGACTTTCATCGAGGTTTCATCGGGAGCACGAAGCTCGCCAATTCATTGGCGATGTAGTTCACTTATGCTAATGAGGTTGTTACCAAGGCGGTTTGTATTTTTAAAATGGTAAAAGGCAATACCTTTGATGCCATAATAGCGGGCGTTAATATGGGTAGAGATACCGATTGTATCGCTGCGATAGCAGCGGGGATTTCAGGCGCGTTAACAGGTCATTCTTCTATTCCAGAGGAATATATAAAACAAGTAGATTATGCGACTAAGAAAAATATATATACGAATTCACAGAGAACTATTGAGGAAACTGCTGAACAATTATATGACGCATTTAAAGCGAGAATTAAGAAAATGAAAGAGTATATTGAGGTGATGGATATATAATTTCAATTGGAGGTGTCTTAATTTGGAGTATTTTTCCGTACCTAAAATCGGTAGAGCGTTTGTTTTAAGGCTGGATCAGGGAGATTATGTTTTAGAAAGTATAAATGACTTGATAAAAAAAGAGGGCATCAGGGATGCGGTGGTAGTATCGGCCATTGGCACATTAGATCGTTGTATCTTGCATATGGTCACCACCACAGGCTATCCGCCTGTGGAGCATTTTGAGAGGTGGGAGGACAAACCGCTGGAGCTTTCATCAATAGATGGGGTCATAGCGGATGGCAAACCCCATTTGCACGCTGTGGTGGCAGACAGAGAAAAGGCTTATTCCGGCCATTTGGAAGAAGGTTGTAGGGTATTATATCTGGCGGAGATAGTGATTGTAGAGCTGGTAGGTGCAAATTTATCGAGGATTTATGACAAAAACAACATACTAAAATTAAAATTAATTTCAAACAATGGTCATTAATTTTTATAAGCACAAAAGAGTTAAAGGAGGGGCGGTTATTTATGATTCAGGCGGTTATGACGTCCCCAGGTAAAATAGAATTTCGGGAAATTCCTGTTCCAGAAATTGGGGACAATGAAGTGTTGATAAAGATAATGAGGATAGGCATATGCGGCTCGGATATCCATGTCTACCATGGCACGCATCCCTATACAGGTTATCCTGTAGTCCAGGGTCATGAGGTATCTGGCCAGATAGTGAAACTGGGTTCTAATGTAACGGGTTTAAAAGTAGGAGATGCGGTTACAGTACAGCCTCAGGTCTATTGCGGCAGGTGTTATCCTTGCACCCATGGAAGGTATAACATATGCGAAGAGCTCAAGGTGATGGGTTTTCAGACCACTGGAATGGCCTCTGAATATTTTGCTGTGGATTCTAAAAAAGTTTTAAGGCTTCCTGATGGCATCAGCTACGATGAAGGAGCAATGGTAGAACCTTTGGCCGTAGCTGTCCACGCTTTGAGGAGGAGCAGCGATATCAATGGCAAGAAAGTTCTGGTATTAGGTGCAGGACCTATAGGGAACCTGGTTGCTCAGTCGGCTAAGGGGATGGGAGCAGAAAAAGTCATGATAACGGATCTGAGCGATTATCGCCTGGGTATCGCTGAGAAGTGTGGCATAGACTTTTGCGTAAACCCCGACAAAAAGGATCTTAGGGAGGCATTGATAGAAAACTTTGGTCCGGACAGAGCTGATCTGATCTTAGAATGCGTGGGAGTAAATTCTACTATAGAGCAGGCGATAAATTGTGCCCGTAAAGGGACAGACATCATTGTGGTGGGAGTGTTTGGCCAGAAAGTCAACGTGGATATGGGCCTGGTGCAGGATAGAGAATTAAGGCTGATAGGGACATTGATGTACATGGAAGAAGATTATATAAAAGCCATTGAAATGATCCAGCAGAAAAAAGTAAGCCTCAAACCCCTTATCACAAACCACTTTCCCTTTAAAGAATATCTGAAAGCTTATGAGTATATAGAAAAACAAAGGGATCACGCCATGAAGGTTATGATAGACGTTCACGAATAAGCTAAACCTCTGAGGCAAGTGACTTTGTGAAGAACAAGCGTAGAGCATTTCTTCAAGGTCACTTGCCGATGCTATTGAGCTTTTTCAAAAGCGATCTATTTATAAATATTGTAAATTACGAATTGAAGGAACTTTTTATCATATAGACATAAATATAAATTATATGTTATAATAATAGATGTATGAAAATTGTAAAAAAAGGCAGGATAGGTTATGCAGTATAGTTATATACCTAAAGGTGTTTGTTCGAGGAAAATTGTATTCGAAGTTATAGACGGCAAAATCACAAATGTAAGCTTTACGGCAGGGTGTAAAGGAAACCTTCAAGGGCTGGCAAAGCTCTTAGAGGGGATGGACGTAAAGGATGCAGCCGAGAGGCTCAGAGGTATTAAGTGTCAGGGAAATACATCATGCCCTGATCAATTTGCAAAGGCATTGGAGGAACTTGTATTAAAGAATGTGTAAATAAAACGGGCCAGCGAGACATTCAATAAAAATTCCAACAACGTATTGACATGAATAAAAAAATATTGTATTATATATATCGTTGGACGGGGATATAGCTCAGTTGGGAGAGCGCTACAATGGCATTGTAGAGGTCAGGGGTTCGACTCCCCTTATCTCCACCATATGAATAAGTAAGTGAGAAATGGTAAAGCTATCGCAACGATAGCTTTTATTTTTATGAGGTGAGATAATGGCTGATTACATTTATATAAAGGGAGCCCGCGAACATAATTTAAAAAATATTGATGTGAAGATACCCCGTGACAAGCTGGTAGTGATAACGGGCTTGAGCGGGTCGGGCAAATCATCGTTGGCGTTTGATACCATATATGCAGAAGGACAAAGGCGATATGTGGAATCCCTTTCGGCATATGCCAGGCAGTTTTTAGGGCAGATGAATAAGCCTGATGTGGATTACATCGAAGGATTATCTCCAGCCATATCCATAGATCAGAAGACGACCAGCAAAAATCCCAGGTCTACGGTGGGCACGATTACCGAGATACACGATTACATGAGACTGCTTTATGCCCGCATTGGCATACCCCACTGTCCGCAGTGTGGCCGGGTTATTTCACAGCAAACGGTAGACCAGATGATTGATAGGGTATTATCATTGGGAGAGAGAACAAGGATACAGGTGTTGGCGCCCGTGGTGCGCGGGAGGAAAGGAGAGTATGTAAAGCTCATCAATGATATAAGAAAGGCGGGTTATGTAAGGTTAAGAATTGATGGGAATATTTACGATATCGGCGAGGAGATTAAGCTAGATAAAAATAAAAAACATAATATCGACGTGGTAGTGGACAGGCTTATCGTAAGGGAGGATATAAGGAGCAGGTTGGCTGACTCCATCGAAACAGCGTTGGAGCTGGCAGATGGGCTGGTGGTGATAAATGTACTGGATGGCGAGGACATGCTGTTTAGTCAGAATCTGGCCTGTCCAGATTGTGGCATAAGCATCGAAGAGCTAACGCCCAGGATGTTTTCATTTAACAGTCCCTATGGTGCATGTCCTGATTGCAGCGGATTGGGTTTTAATATGAAAGTCGATCCAGAGTTGCTTTTAGATATGTCAAAATCTATTTTAGATGGCGCCATAAATACGTGGATTGCTTCTGAGGACAGCTGGACTTATAAAGTGCTTTTGGCTGTCGCTAAAGAATATGGCATTGATCTTAACACCCCATTGCAGGAACTGGGCGATAAACTCAATATACTTCTCTACGGCATCGGAGCTAAAAAGGTGAGAGTAAAAGGGTCTGATGGGCGTTATTACGAAGCGAGTTTTGAAGGTATTATAAACAATCTGGAGAGGCGATATCATGAAACCCAATCACAGGTGATAAAGGAAGAAATAGAAAAATACATGAGAATCATTCCGTGTGATACATGCAAGGGTACAAGGCTCAAAAAGGAGAGCCTTTCGGTTACAGTAGGTGGTAAATCTATAGCGGAACTAAGCGATATGTCTATTATAGAGCTGAAGAGATTTTTTGAAACGCTAGAGTTAAGTGAAAAGCATAGGATCATAGCGAATCAGATCTTGAAAGAGATAAACGCCCGATTGGGCTTTTTGATAGATGTGGGATTGGATTATCTGACGCTGTCCCGTTCCGCAGGGACTTTATCCGGAGGAGAAGCCCAGAGGATAAGGCTGGCCAGTCAAATTGGATCGGGCCTGATGGGAGTACTTTATATCCTGGATGAGCCCAGTATAGGGCTGCATCAGAAGGATAATGATAAACTTATAAAGACCCTTAAGCACCTGAGAGATCTAGGGAATACCCTTATAGTGGTAGAGCACGATGAGGATACCATGTATGCTTCTGACTATATTATAGATGTAGGGCCTGGAGCGGGGGAAAACGGTGGAAGGATAGTCGCCGCTGGTACCATCGATGAGATAAAAAAATGCAAGGAATCCATAACAGGTCAGTATCTAAGCGGTATAAGGAAAATAGAGGTGCCTTCCCAGCGAAGAAAACCCAATGGAAAATGGCTTATTATAAAAGGGGCGAGGGAAAACAACTTAAAGAATATTGATGTAGAAATACCACTGGGCGTGATTACATGTGTGACAGGTGTTTCTGGATCAGGTAAAAGTACTCTTGTAAATGAGATACTTTATAAAAGCCTTGCAAGACAACTAAATAAAGCTAAAGAGATACCTGGGGATCATGATTGCATACTGGGTGTGGAAAATCTTGATAAGGTGATAAACATCGACCAATCACCTATAGGAAGGACGCCGAGGTCAAATCCTGCTACTTATACCGGAGTGTTTGACTATATAAGAGAGGTATTTTCTCTTACCCCTGAGGCCAAGATGAGAGGCTATAAGCAGGGTAGATTCAGTTTCAATGTAAAAGGCGGACGCTGTGAAGCCTGTCACGGTGATGGGATAATAAAAATAGAGATGCACTTTTTATCAGATGTCTATGTGCCATGCGAGGTATGCAAAGGTAAGAGGTACAATAGAGAAACACTGGAGATAAAGTATAAGGGCAAGAACATAGCGGATGTACTGGATATGACTGTTGATGAAGCGCTGGAGTTTTTTGAAAACATACCTAGGATCAAAAACAAACTGATGACATTACACGATGTAGGGCTTGGATATATCAGGCTTGGTCAGCCTTCCACCCAGCTGTCAGGAGGAGAGGCTCAGAGAATAAAGCTGGCGACAGAGTTGAGCAGAAAGGCCACAGGGAGAACTATATATATCCTTGATGAGCCTACGACAGGCCTTCACATGGCCGACGTAGAAAAGCTTATCGAGGTGTTAAACAGGTTGGTAGAAGGTGGCAATTCTATAATAGTCATTGAACACAATATGGATGTTATAAAGACTGCTGACTATATCATTGATTTAGGCCCTGATGGCGGCGATAGAGGCGGTAGGGTAGTTGCCTGTGGTACCCCTGAAGAGGTGGCCATGAACGAGAACTCTTATACGGGTCAGTATCTAAAAAAGATATTGTTTAAAGAAAAGAGTTCGATAGCGTAAATGTTAATATGTAATTAGCAAATTTTATAAAATAAAGCACAACAAATCGTGCTTTATTTTTTTATCATATATCAACAAGAAGATTCTTAAGGTTCAAGTGTTGTAAAAATTATGTTATAATAATAATACCCGTAAGTTTATTGAGGTGAAGATATGTATAATGCGATTGCATGGGTATTGAGGTTTGTGTTTATAGCCATAATATATTATTTTTTATACAATGTCTTGAGATTATTGTATCTAGATATAAAAAACGATGCAAGTGAGAAAGATATAAGGGATATAGAGACAAAGGCCCACATTGTCTCTTTAAGATCGCCTTTTGATAATTATACCCTGTACAATGTGACAACCATTGGGCGTGCTAGCGATTGCGATGTGGTGCTAAAAAACGAGTTTGTATCTAGCAAGCATGCCCAGATATATAAAAAGGGCGGAAAGTTCTGGTTGGACGACCTCAAGAGCACCAACGGGACTTTTGTGAACGGAAGACGGGTGAGAAAACCTGTAAGGTTAAAATCCGGCGATATTATTTCCTTTGGAACTGAAGAATTCAAGTTCATCGAAAATTTCAATTGACATGGAGAGAAAATAAAATGGACGTACAGGAGAAAATATACCGAAAGCTCTTTTATTTAATATATTTTATGAGCTTCATCGCGTTTGCTCTTTTAGCTATATATAAGATGCCAGCTAAAGTGGAACCTTTATATATTGCACTGGTATTTGATTTCGTCTTTTCAATAGTATACATTCTCATGAAGTACCTTATGCCCGAGGGGGATATTACGCTATTTCTTATAAGTACATTTTTAGCTGAGATAGGGCTTATCATCATATACAGGTTGCAACCTGACCTGGCGATTAAGCAGATCGTATGGGTCACTTCAGGTATGCTTTTGTATATCATTACGGCGTACCTCTATAGGTTTACCGATAGGATCAATAGGTACTACTCGATATATATAGTTTTGGGAATAGCACTGCTTGTTGTAACGCTGGTGTTTGGCAAAGAAGTTGGTGGATCTACCAACTGGCTTAGTATTGATGGCATCACATTTCAGCCATCAGAGTTTGTAAAACTTTTATACATCTTATTTATGGCTAACTTTCTCATGAAAAAAGGAGAAGACAAAAAGGTATTGTATGCCTTTGGCATAACATTGTCATTGGTATTGCTTTTGATGCTTCAAAAGGATCTGGGTTCCGCGCTTATATTTTATCTTACGGGTTTGATCATGGTATACGTGGCTACATCAAACCTTATTTATACGGGCTTGGGGCTTGCTGCGCTGGGCGCAGGTGGTGTAATGAGTTTCTATATATTTGAACACGTGAGAATAAGGATTTACGCCTGGTTGAATCCGTGGATAGATGTGCCCGGCAAGGGGTATCAGATTGTCCAGTCCCTTCTGGCTATATCTTCGGGAGGATATCTGGGAACAGGTCTTGGATTGGGCCATCCTGAATTGATTCCAGCGGTTTACACGGACTTTATTTTTTCAGCTATAAGTGAGGAAATGGGCTTTTTAGGTGCGGCTGCTCTTATCTTCATGTATTTTTTGATACTTTACAGAGGTATCAGAATTTCATTGAGGTGTGAAGATCCTGTAGATAAGCTGGTAGCGGTTGGCCTTACAGCCATGTTCAGCATACAGGTGTTTACAATCATAGGTGGGGTGATAAAATTCATACCACTTACAGGTGTGACTTTGCCATTTATAAGCTATGGAGGCAGTTCTATTGTAATGAGCTTTATATTGTTGGGTATACTAAAGTCTATTTCAGAGAGAATAGGTGATGATGTTGAACACCAATAAAAATATAAAAGTGGTTTTTGGAATATTGTCGATTATGTTTCTATCCCTCATCGCATATCTGAGCTATTTTGAGGTTTCTTATGCCCCTAGACTGCTGTCAAATCCATATAATACCAGAGCATTAATAGAAGAGCGCAAGGTAAAGAAAGGCAGTATCTTTGATAGAAATGGAAAAGTATTGGCATACAGTGTAAAGGGAAACGATGATTACTGGAATGTGGTATACCCTGATGGAAGAATTTTTTCACCGGTGGTGGGTTACAGGAGCTTAAGGTATGGCAATATGGGATTGGAGGCCTACTACAATAGGGTGCTATTGGGTTTAGGCAGCAATAGGCCCATTGACGTACTGCGATCGGAGATTTTAGGCAGGAGCAAAATCGGGGATAATTTGAAGCTGACACTGGACGCTGATCTTCAAAAAATCGCCTATAATTCCCTGGGAAATAACAGAGGGGCAGTAGTAGCCATGGATCCGAAGACAGGGGCTATCCTGGCACTGGTTTCAAAGCCCACCTTTGATCCCAACACCATAGATCAAGACTGGAAACAATTAAATAGCGATCCAAATAGTCCTTTGCTGAACAGGGCATTAAATGGCCTGTATGCACCGGGTTCTACTTTTAAAATTGTGACGGCCAGTGCTGCACTAAAGTATGTGACAGACATAAAGGATAAAATTTACACTTGCAAAGGCTATGTGGTGGTGAATGGCAACAAAATATCCGATTATCAGGGCGAAGCTCATGGCAACCTCAATATTAAGCAGGCTTTCACCGTTTCGTGTAATACTACGTTCGTAAAGATAGGACTGGATGTAGGCAAAAGCAATATGATGAAGATGGCGGAGGCTTTTGGCTTTAACCGGGATGTGAATTTTGATTTGCCCGTAACCAGGAGTACTTTTCCTCCTTTTAAGCTTTTTTCGGATAATGTGGAATTGGCCGAGAGGTCAATAGGGCAGGGAGAGGTTCAGGTAACCCCACTTCAAATGGCTATGATCACATCGGCAATAGCAAATAATGGTGTTATGATGCAGCCGTATCTGGTATCGGAGGTGATAACCTCCGATGGCCGGGTGGTCCAAAGGACATCGCCACAGGTCTATTTGACGCCGGTGACGCCGGATATTGCAGCTGTTATAAAGGATATGATGATATCTGTGGTGAACAGCGGTACGGGAACCGCAGCAGGTATAAACGGTATACAGGTAGCTGGCAAAACGGGAACAGCCCAGACAGGGAAGAAAGAGGATGACGCGTGGTTTGTTGGCTTTGCCCCTGCAGAAAATCCACAAATAGTTGTGGCAGTAATAGTGGAACATGGTGGGGCTGGAGGTATTGCCGCTGCCCCCATTGCGAGAGATGTGATATCGGCATATCTCAGGAGGTGATGCTATGGTAGATTTGCAGCAAAAGTTAAAGTTGTTGCCTGACGAGCCAGGCGTTTATATCATGAAGAATGACAAAAATGAAATCATATATGTAGGAAAGGCTGTTTCGCTAAAAAACAGGGTGAGGCAGTATTTCCAGAATTCTAAAAACCATCCTCCAAAGGTGCGGGCAATGGTAAACAATATTGCTGATTTTGAATATATAATAACCGACTCAGAGTTAGAAGCGCTGATACTGGAATGTAATTTGATAAAAGAGAACAGGCCTAAATACAATATCCTTTTGAGAGACGATAAAAACTATCCGTATATAAGGATTACCAGCGAAAAATATCCCAGGATCATGTTTACAAGAAAAGTGGTGAAAGATGGATCTAAATATTATGGACCGTATTCCAGCGCATATGCAGTAAGGGAAACTATTGACGTGATAAGAAAAATGTTTCCTATAAGGTCGTGCAATATAGACATAGAAAAAAAGGCTGGGAAGATAAGAGAATGCCTTTATTATCATATAGGGAAGTGCTCGGCGCCGTGTACGGGGAGGATTTCTCAGGAAGAATACCAGAAGATCTGTGAGGATGTCAGCATGTTTTTGGATGGAAAGCAGGATAAACTTATAGATATGCTGAAAGAGGAGATGAAATTGGCGGCGGATAATCTGGATTTTGAGAGGGCTGCAAGGTTAAGGGATCAGATATCAGCTATAGAAAAATTGATGGAAAAGCAAAAGGTTTTAAAACTGGACATGGGCGACGTGGATGTGGTGGCGCTGGCGCGTAACGGCAATAGAACCTGTGTACAGGTATTTTTTATAAGAAAGGGTAAGTTGGTGGATAGGGATAGTCATATCTTAAAAGATACCGAGGAAATGGAAGACGGAGAAATAATGGCTGCTTTTCTTAAACAGTATTATTCTGAAGTGTCGTTTATCCCTAGAGAAGTACTGCTCATGTGCCCTACAGGTGAAGAGGAATTGCTGTCGAGATGGCTTTCTGAGCGCAGGGGTTCAAAGGTAAAGGTGTTCGTACCTAAGAGAGGCGAGAAGTTGGATCTTGTAAAAATGGTAAAAAACAATGCCGAAGAGACACTTAATAAGACGATAGCTCTCAGCAATTCGGACAAAAAAAAGGATAGAGTCGTTACCGATAAAGCTTCTATCGAGCTAGCCGATGCGTTGGGCCTTGAAAAACCGCCGTACAGATTAGAAGCTTATGACATATCAAATATACAGGGTTATGAATCGGTGGCTTCAATGGTGGTATTCGAAGATGGCAGGCCAAAAAAGAGCGATTACAGGCGCTTTAAGATAAAAACCGTTTCAGGTCCTGATGATTATAGCAGCATGCAGGAGGTTATCATAAGGCGGTTTGAGCATTCTAAAAGAGAAGATGACGATAAATTTGCCGTATTACCTGATCTCATACTTATTGATGGAGGACATGGTCACGTCAATGCGATACTTGAAGTGTTGAAAGATATGAAAGTGGATATACCTGTATGCGGTATGGTAAAAGATGATAAACACAAGACACGAGGCTTGATTTATATGGGAGGTGAAGTTGGGTTGCCTATCACATCCCGTGCGTTTAAATTGATAGCGAGGATTCAGGAGGAAGCTCATAGGTTTGCCATAACATACCACAGGGTTTTGAGAGATAAAGCTGTGACTAAATCGATATTAGATGATATAATAGGGATAGGAGAGGCGCGGAAAAAAGCCCTTTTGAGTCATTTTGGTTCAATAGAGAAGATCAAAAATGCGACCTTGGATGAGCTTAAAAAAGTGAAAGGTATGAATAGTAAGACGGCCCTTTCTGTTTACGAGTATTTTCACAGGCAGGGTGTCGAGAAGGATAAGGGGGATTAAAAATTGGCGATCAGTATAACAGTGGAAAAAATGATAAAAGACCTGGGACTGGAGGTCGTGGTAGAGGCTAAAGAAAAAATACCTATAACAACCATAGATATAAATAGGCCAGGCTTGCAGCTTGACGGATATTACAAGCATTTTGCCTACGAGCGAGTGCAGGTCATGGGTATGGTCGAGACATCATTTTTTAACTCGTTGAGCGATGAGCTAAAATACGAGAGAGCAGATAGGCTTTTAAGTTATGCTATACCTTGCCTTATAGTGACAAGGGGATTGGACATAAGGCCCGAGATAATAAACGCTGCTCAAAAATACGGTAGGTATCTTCTGAGAACCACAGAAGAATCCACCAAGTTTATAAACAGGCTGATCAATTATTTGAATGAGGAACTGGCGCCCAGGATTACTCTCCATGGGGTTTTGGTAGATGTGTATGGACTGGGCATACTGATTTTGGGCGAAAGCGGCATAGGTAAAAGTGAGACTGCTCTAGAATTGGTGAAGAGGGGTCATAGATTGGTAGCCGACGATGCCGTAGAGATAAGAAAGGTTGGAGAAAATACTTTGGTAGGGTCTGCCCCTGAGCTGATAAGGCATTTTATTGAAATTCGCGGTATTGGTATACTTGATGTCAAAAACCTCTATGGCGTTGGCGCCATAAGAAATAGCAAAGAAATAGATATGATTGTACAGCTGGAGGAATGGCAGGAGGGGAAATATTACGATAGATTGGGGCTTGAAGACGAGTACATGGAGATAATGGGTATAAACCGCCCCAAGCTGACTATACCGGTTAGGCCAGGGCGAAACCTGGCTATCATAATGGAGGTAGCTGCCATGAATCACAGACAAAAAACCATGGGTTATAATGCAGCCCAGGAATTGAACAGGCGGCTTTTGCAACAAATTGATAGCGGAGAGGAAGGGTGATCGTAATTGAAATTTGTACTGGATACTCACAGCCATACTATTGCAGGAGGTCATGCCTACAGCACCGTTATGGAAATAGCCAAAATGGCATCAGATAAAGGACTTGAGCTCATATGTATAACAGAACACGGTCCGGCTATGCCAGGTGGACCCCATGAGTACTACTTTGGCAACTTAAGAGTGATCCCTGATATCATTTACGGTGTACGGATTTTAAAAGGCATTGAAGCCAATATCCTGGGATATGATGGGAAACTGGACATTTCAGAGAGGTATCTGGAAAAGATGGATGTGGTTATTGCCAGCTTGCATGAGGTCTGCTATCCTGGTGGGGGTGTAGAGGAAAATACTGAAGCGTTGATAAATGCTTTGCAAAACCCCTATGTGGATATAATAGCCCATCCGGGTAATCCCAGGTATCCTATCGATCAGGAAGAAGTGGTGAAAGCAGCTAAAAAATACGGAAAGATGTTGGAGATCAATAACGGTACTTTTATGGGCAGCCGGAAAGGCAGCTATGAAAATTGTTTAAATATTGCAAGGCTGGCTAAAAAGTACGGGGTTATGCTATCTATTGGCAGTGACGCCCATATCGCCTTTGACATAGGTAGATTTGATAAAGCTTATGAGATCATAAAGGAAGCAGAGGTACCGGAGGATTTAATAGTCAATACCTCTGTAGAAAAATTTAAGGGCTGTTTGAGAAAGTTTAAAAACGAGATTGAGTGAGAAATATGGAGCGCAAGAGAGAAAATAGCCGTTTTTATTTAAAAAAACGGCGCTTATGAAGAAATAAAGCGTTTTACTAATTATTAATGTTTTTATATAATAAGGTGGGTTTAAATTTTAATTATTTTTAATATAAGGGGGACCTGGTTTATGGACTTATTGTTGTTGGCACCTATTGGATCCGCCATAGCACTTTTGTTTGCGTTGTACCAGGCCAGATGGGTACTAAAGCAGGATGAGGGTACGGAGCAGATGAAGTCTATTGCGGCGGCGATTAGAGAGGGTGCAAATGCGTATCTCAAGAGGCAGTATACAGGTGTTGCACTTTTTTTTGCGGTCATGTTTGTAATACTTTTGATTCTGGCGTTTAATGGCTATTTAACTTACTTCGTTCCCTTTGCATTTGTAACGGGAGGCTTTTTCTCAGGTCTTTCTGGTTTTATAGGCATGAAAATTGCTACATATGCCAATGCCAGGACGACTAATGCGGCTAAGAAGAGCCTGAATTTTGGACTGAGGGTCGCATTTTCCAGTGGTACGGTTATGGGATTAACCGTCGTAGGTCTTGGACTACTGGATTTGAGCTTCTGGTTTTACTTTTTAAACTGGTTCTATAGAGGCCTTGAAGAAGCTGCCAGGATACAAAACGTCACCAGTGCCATGCTTACCTTTGGTATGGGAGCCAGTTCTATGGCATTGTTTGCCAGGGTAGGTGGCGGTATATATACCAAGGCAGCAGATGTGGGAGCTGACCTCGTAGGTAAGGTAGAGGCGGGTATTCCTGAGGACGATCCCAGAAATCCAGCTGTTATCGCTGATAACGTGGGTGACAACGTTGGAGATGTGGCTGGTATGGGAGCGGACCTTTATGAGTCCTATGTGGGATCAATTGTGTCCACAAGTGCGCTGGCTGTAGCCGCTGGATTGGGTATAAAAGGCGTTACGATACCCATGACTATGGCAGCCGTAGGCGTTCTGGCGTCGATAGTTGGAACGTTTTTTGTGAGATCAGGAGAGAAGGCAGAGCAAAAGGTATTGTTAAACGCCTTGAGGACGGGCACCAATTTAAGCGCTATATTAATAGCCATATTATCTTATTTCCTGGTAACAAGAGTATTGGGATTTGAACACGTTGGAGTCTATTTCGCTATATTGAGTGGATTGGTAGCTGGTGTTCTTATCGGATTTTCCACTGAGTACTTTACATCAGATACCTATAAGCCCACACAGGATTTGTCGAGTACATCTCTGACGGGTCCTGCTACAGTTATTATTGGTGGTATGTCACTGGGAATGCTGTCAACTGCTGTGCCTATTGCCATAGTCAGTGCAGCAGTTCTGGCTAGCTTTTATCTGGCAGGCGGAGCTACCAATTTCAATCAGGGATTATATGGCGTTGCTATAGCGGCTGTTGGCATGTTGAGCACATTGGGTATAACCCTTGCTACTGATGCCTATGGACCTGTGGCAGACAATGCCGGAGGTATTGCTGAAATGTCCCATCAGGACAAGGAGGTAAGGCAGAGGACCGATGCCCTTGATTCCCTGGGCAATACTACTGCAGCAACAGGTAAAGGGTTTGCTATAGGTTCTGCTGCTCTAACGGCATTGGCACTTATAGCGGCGTACAAAGATGAAATCGATCTCATTGTCAAGAAACAGTCTTTAGACTTCAAGTTTGATATAAGCCTGCTAAATCCGCCTGTGCTTGTAGGTTTATTCATAGGCGGGATGTTGCCTTTCCTGTTTTCATCGATGACCATGAAGGCGGTTGGTAGAGCTGCCCAGCAGATAGTTGTTGAAGTGAGAAGGCAATTTAGAGAGATAAAAGGTCTTATGGAGGGTAAGACCAAACCTGATTACGCCAGATGCGTAGATATTTGCACAAGAGCGGCACAGAAAGAGATGATTTTGCCAGCTTTAACGGCTATAATAGTGCCTATTGTAGTGGGCCTTTTACTTGGACCCAATGCGGTGGCTGGTATATTGGCTGGAGCCACGGTTACCGGCTTTGTACTGGCTATCATGATGGCTAACGCAGGTGGTGCATGGGACAATGCCAAGAAGTACATCGAAGCAGGTAATCACGGCGGAAAGGGATCTGATGCTCATAAGGCTGCTGTTGTAGGTGATACGGTTGGCGATCCGTTTAAGGATACATCGGGTCCTTCACTGAATATATTGATAAAACTTCTTTCAATGGTATCAGTAGTGTTTGGTGCATTTATACTCCAGAACGCCTTATTGAAGTAGTGAAAAACCTGCGTCTACACAATGTAGATGCAGGTTTTTTTAAACCAAGGCAAAAACAGGTTTTAAGTCAATTACCAGGTCTTGAAAAATACCTACTTTTATTTGGTCTTCATCTGAATATATATCAGGCCTTCCATATCTATGGTTATCTCCAAGTTTAAATACCATGACCGTTTTATATTCGGGTTCTGTAATCCAATATTCTTTTACTCCTGCCCTCTCATAAGCATTAAATTTCAGTATTTTATCCCTCTTCGCAGTGGAAGAAGATGTTATTTCGATGATTAAAGGTGGAACACCGAAATAGCCTGTATCTTTAAGACCACTTTTATCGCAGACAATAGTTATATCAGGTTGAAATACAAATTTTGTATCTTCATCTTTTTCGTCTAATTGTGGAATACGTAAATCAAAAGGGGCTGCAAATATTTGACAGGGTTTATCTCGTAAATAATTACCAAATTGCAAGATTAATTCACGAGAAATAGCTTGATGCTGCCATGATGGAGCAGCAAGCATATAAGGAACACCATCAATGATTTCCCATCTTTTTTCATCTGACCATTTTAAATAATCAGCGTATGTATATTTCTTATTGCTGTCTTGAGGTAATGGCATTGTGCTGCCTCCTTTAAAAAAACTATTATAGATGTCAATATTAATTATTCAGAATTTATATAAATATTATACCATGATTGGAACGCAAAGGATACTGCAGAGGCAAAATTAAAATTTTAATAAAATACTTTAATATGATATAATAAGGGCAGGATAATATTGTAGAAGGGAAGCTATATGGCAAAAAATCTGGAAGATATTACTATGGTGCTAAAAGATGAATTGATGAGCAAACATACGTCTTTTAAAATTGGAGGAAAAGCTGATTATCTGGCTTTGCCAAGAAATGTTGAAGAACTAAAAGAGGTACTTGTCTGGTGTAAAAAGACGGGTACGCCTTATTTTGTGATGGGCAATGGGACCAACCTACTGGTAAAAGATAAAGGCATAAGAGGTGTTGTTGTAAAGATATCCGACAATTTCTCAGATGTCAGTGTGGAAGAAGATTGCATAGAGGCAGGCGCTGGCATATTGCTCTCAAAGCTGTCCAGGATAGCGCTGAAACATGAATTGTCCGGTATGGAAGGGCTGTCAGGTATTCCTGGAACTCTGGGGGGAGCGGTGGTGATGAATGCCGGTGCATATGGCTATGAGATAAAGGACATTTTTGTAAATTGCATGGTCCTAAATGAGGATGGCAATACGGAGATGTTTACAAAAGAGAAAATGAATTTTGGATACAGGGAAACGGTCTTGCAAGGAAGTGGTAAAGTCGTATTGAGCGTAAAGCTCAAATTGAATAAAGGCAAATATGGCGATATAAAGGCGTTGATGGATGACTTTACTCAAAGGAGACAGGCCAAGCAACCGCTGTCACAGCCCAGCGCAGGCAGCGTATTTAAAAGACCTGCAGGTTATTATGCAGGCAAACTCATAGAGGATGCTGGCTTGAAGGGTTATAGGATCGGCGATGCTCAGGTATCTGAAAAACATGCAGGCTTTATCGTCAATCTTGGCAATGCCACCGCTGATGATGTGTTGAAACTTATTGAGCACATAAAAGCGACCGTATACGAAAAATTTGGCGTACAGCTTGAACCTGAGGTGAAGATTGTTGGAGAGTGAATTCAGGATAATCGCTGACTATCATACCCATACGCTATACAGCCATGGTAAAGGTACTATAATGGACAATGTACTGGCGGCTAAGAAGAAGGGGTTAAAGAGGGTGGCTATAGCGGATCATGGCCCTGCACACCTGTTGTATGGGATCAGGAAAAGAGATTTTAGTGAGATAAGGCGTGAAATTGATGAGATAAATAAAAACATTCAGGATGTTGAGGTGCTCATGGGGGTAGAATGCAATATAATAGGTCTGGACGGCAGTATTGATTTGCCGTATGAATTGGAAGATAAACTGGACATCCTTCTGGTGGGGTTTCATGCTGGTGCGCTGCCAAAAAGTTTTAAAGATTTTATATACTTAAACCTGCTGAACCTTCTGGCTAGGTATTTGCCTTTTTTACGGCGTTATTCCAGAAAATACAACACGATAGCGTATGTTAACGCCATTGAGAAATACCCTATCGACATCATTACCCATCCGGGGATGAAAGCGGAGGTAGATACCCGGGTGCTGGCAAAAGCGGCAGCAAGGCACAATACGGCATTGGAAATAAATGCTGGTCATGGCTATATGACAGAGGAATACATAAAAATTGCGAAAGAAGAAGGCGCCAGGTTTTGCATTAATAGTGATGCTCATGATCCTGAAAGGGTGGGGGATTTTGGCAGAGGCTTAAGAATTGCACAAAAAGCGGGATTGAGTTCATCAGATATCATAAACGCTGGGGTTATAAGGTAAAAAGGGGAGATCCACATGAGATATGTAATAATAACAGGTTTGTCCGGAGCAGGACGCAGTCAGGCTGTCAAGGCCATGGAGGACATGGGTTACTTTTGTATAGATAATTTGCCTCCGTCCTTGATTCCCAAGTTGTCCGAGCTGTTTACAGAATCTAAAAAGATCGATAAAGTAGCACTGGTTATCGATTTAAGGGGTGGACAGTTTTTTGACGATCTCACTTCAAGCCTCGAATATCTTCAAAAGATGAACTATCAATACGAGATACTTTTTTTAGAGGCCAGCGATAGTGTGTTGATAAAAAGGTATAAAGAGAGCAGGCGAAAGCACCCACTGGCCCAGGATGGACGGATTATCGCAGCTATACAGGATGAAAGAAAAAGGCTGGAGTCTATTAGAAATAAGGCTACAGCAATTATCGATACGTCGAATCTCACTATTTCACAGTTAAGAGAGCAGCTGGCCAATATTTTTTTGGAAGGACGAAAGTTTAAAGGTCTTGTAATAACTGTGATATCTTTTGGCTATAAATCGGGTATACCGCTGGATGCCGATCTGGTGTTTGACGTAAGATTTTTGCCCAATCCCTTTTACGTGGATGAGTTAAAAGAGATGACTGGAAACGATGCCCCTGTCAGGGATTACGTTTTAAGCTTTCCTGTTACCAAGGAGTTCTTAGCTAAGTTATATGATATGCTGCAGTTTTTGATTCCGTACTACGTAAAAGAGGGTAAGACCCAGCTGGTTATAGCAATTGGTTGTACCGGTGGCAAACACAGGTCGGTGACTATTGCCAATGAGTTATATGAGTACTTGAGAAAAAATGATTATGCGGCATTTGTAGAGCACAGGGATATCTTAAAATGAAATTTTGTTGATAAAAATACTTGAATTTGGTTATAATATTTATAATATATAGAAATACGTTGTAGATGCATTTATGCAAAAGATAGTGTAGGAGGTGTTTTGATGGTTATCGGTATACCCAGGGCTTTATTGTACTATAATTTTTTTCCGTGGTGGAAAGTATTTTTAGAGACGCTGGGAAACGAGGTAGTAGTTTCTTCCAAGACCAATAAGGCCATACTGGATGCTGGGGTAAAAAATAGCGTGGATGAGGCGTGCCTGCCTGTAAAGGTGATGTTCGGACACATACTTGATTTAAAAGATAAAGGCGTTGACTATATATTCATACCCCGTATAGTTAGCGTAGAGAAAAATAGATATCTTTGCGCTAAATTTTTAGGTTTGCCTGACCTTGTTAAAGCCATGCTTGATGATATACCACCTATTATAGAACTGGAAATAAACCATTATAAAGGAGAAAGAGCCTTTGATAGAGAGATTATGAGGTTTGGAAGGATTTTTACCAGAAATATACGCCAGATAAAAGAGGCTCGAGAAAAAGCAGATAGGGTTCAAGGTGAGTACGAGAGGCTTCTTAAAGAAATGACTGCCAATGATGCCCTCCGGATCCTGTTTGGAGCCCATGTAAGCCCTGAGAAAAAGCAATATGGTATGAAAATAGGGCTTATTGGTCATTCTTATGATATTTACGATGAGTACATAAACATGTCTATTATAGAAAAACTAAATGATATGGACTGCCAGGTGATTACAGCAGACATGCTTACGGAAAAACAGATTGCACAAGGTGCATCCCACATAAAAAAAGACATGTTCTGGACTTATGGCAGACAACTTCTTGGTTCAGGGCTTTATTTTCTCGATGAGCAGAACGTAGATGGCGTTATTCTGGTGACGGCGTTTGGGTGCGGGCCCGATTCCCTTATAAAGGAGATCATAGAAAGGGAGTATAAGAGGAGAAATACCCTTCCGCTCCTGTGCCTTACAATAGATGAGCAATCGGGAGAAGCGGGTTTGCAGACGAGATTAGAGGCTTTTGTTGACCTGTTGAGGTTGAAGGAGGCGGTGGGGCGATGAAGATCACGTTTCCGCACATGGGGAGCTTAAGTATTGCGCTCAAATGCCTTTTTGAACATCTAGGGGCAGAGGTGATAGTGCCGCCGCCCATAACAAAGAAAACCCTCAATATAGGTGTGCAGAACTCACCCGAGCTGGCTTGTTTGCCACTTAAAATAAATATGGGCAATTATATTGAGGCCATAGAGCAAGGTGCAGAAGCAATTGTCATGTTAGGTGGGGTGGGCCCCTGTCGTTTTGGCTATTACGGTCAGGTTCAGAAGGAAATTCTTAAAGACCTTGGCTATGATGTGAAAATGGTAGTTGTGGATCCACCGGATAGAGATTTTGTAGGCTTTTTGCGGGATTTAGCACCGCTTTTCCCAAAAGCTTCTGTTAAAAATGTGATCCACGGCCTCAACCTGGCTTTTAGGAAAATTGTGGCATCGGATAAACTGGAGAAGCAGTTGCTTATATCAAGAGCCCATGAGAGGAAGAGAGGCGAGATCACTCATATATATGAGAGATATATTCAAAAATTGGACAGGGCCGATACTGTAAGGGACATAAAAAGGGTGACGAAAGAAGGCCTCAGGGAATTAAAAGCGGCTGAAGAAAATAAAGGGGTAAAACCGCTTAAAATCGTGATAGTTGGAGAGATATATTTCCTCCTCGAGCCATATCCCAGCCAGGATATTTATAGGGCACTCAATGAGCTGGGGGTTGAGGTGATAAAGACAGAGTATTTAAGCGAGTATCTGCTTTCCAGTATTTTTACATGGAGGTTTAACAGGATCAAAAAATATGCAAGGCCGTATTTGAAGAGGCATATAGGTGGCCACGGTGTAAATTCTATTGGAAATACCATAAAATATGCCCGCCAGTGCGATGGCATTATACACATTTTTCCTTTTACTTGTACACCTGAGATAGTGGCGCAGGGTATACTTCAGAGGATAAGCAAGGATTTAAATGTACCCATTATGTCTTTAAGCTACGATGAAAATACCGGAACTGCAGGTTATCAAACGAGGTTGGAAGCTTTTATTGACCTTTTACAAAAGAAACGGGATGCTAAGGAGGCATTGGTAAATGAAGGCTTATCTTGGAATTGATGTAGGTTCTGTAAGCACGGATCTTGCACTTATAGATGAAAAGGGAGATGTGATTACCAGCGTATACATAAGGACACAGGGGCAGCCTATAAGAGCTGTACAAAATGGAATGGAACTGCTCAAGCGCGATATGCCTAAGGATGTGGAAATAGCAGGCGCTGGTACTACTGGTAGCGGTAGAAAGCTTGCGAGCCTCATTATTGGTGCAGATATAGTGAAAAATGAGATAACAGCCCATGCTGTTGCAGCCACTCATATCAGACCTGATGTCAGGACCATTTTCGAGATAGGCGGACAGGATTCAAAGATCATAATTTTACGGGATGGTATTGTGACGGATTTTGCTATGAATACAGTATGTGCGGCTGGAACTGGGTCTTTTTTAGATCAGCAGGCGCATCGGTTGAATATTCCTATAGAAGAGTTCGGCGATATGGCTTTAAAAGCCAGAGAAACCGTGAGAATAGCGGGAAGATGTACAGTTTTTGCCGAGTCTGATATGATACACAAGCAACAATTGGGGTATAGCCTTCCTGACATTATAAACGGCCTTTGCGAGGCTCTGGTAAGAAATTATCTCAACAATGTTGGTAAGGGCAAAGACATACAGGAGCCTATTTTATTTCAGGGTGGGGTTGCTGCTAATAAGGGGATAAAAGCTGCATTTGAAAGGGCTCTAGGGAAAAAGGTTATAGTACCTGAATACCATGGCGTCATGGGAGCTATAGGGGCTGCATTGCTTGCTAAAGATGCTGTCAAAAATAAATCCACCAATTTTAAAGGGTTTAAGGTTACGGAATTTTCCTATAAGACCAATGGATTTGACTGTGACGGATGTCCCAATATGTGCGAGGTGGTTGAATTTATACAGAATGATGTGGTTGTAGCGCGCTGGGGCGATAAATGTGGCAAATGGTCTAATAGCACAAATCCTAAGCCTCATGCAGAAATCCACCACATGGTCCAGGGATAGCAATAGTACTTTTAAACACAATCATCATATAATGTAGTAAACCTTGATTTTAAGGGGAGATGATTGTGTTGACTTTACAAAAGTACGGTAGAGACTATGAATACTATAAGATTTATGATAATCTCTACGGCAGAAACATCAATTTATATAAATGGCTGGAGTTTCAAGACTTTAAGAAATGGACCATGCTGGAGGAATTCAAATTCTGGAAAAATTCTAGGGAATATCAGGAGTGGAGGGAGTATCAACAATACCTTAAATGGCTGAAATCCGAAGAGTACGGCAAGTGGATAAATTCTAAAGAGAAAAAGGAGTGGGAAGAGTATAAGTCTTCTCACAAAGATAAAGGAGTGTAGAAGTTGTCATTTTCCCACGAGGTAAAAGAAGAATTAGCAAGGATATATGAAGGAGACAGATCAGGTAAACTGGCAGAGTTATCGGCGCTGATGCACACATGTGGTTCAATAGAGATACACGGCATGAAAGGAATTGCTGCAAGGATATCCTCGGAAAATGCCGCGATAATAAAAAAAGTGTATATGCTTATAAAAGATGTATTTGGTTTTAAGCAGGAGGTATGTATAAAGCGGAACAGGCAACTTACGAAACACAATTTGTACTTTATAACAGTGGAAGGTGAAAATGCTTTTAAAATCATGACGGAATGTGGTATAATACTTATAGCAGAAGATGGTAGCTGGATCATCAACAATAAGATAGTCGATGGTATTGTGGATGACGAAAAGAGGAAAAGAGCTTATTTGAGGGGAGCCTTTCTCGGGTGTGGTTCTTTAAATGACCCCGAGAAAGGTTACCATATGGAGATGGTGGTCCAGAACGAGGAATACGCTTTCAGCCTTGGAGAATTGTTAAGGTTTTTTGAACTTAAAGCAAAAATCATTGCGCGAAAAAATAATTATATAGTATACTTAAAAGAGGGAGAGCAGATAGTTGATTTCCTGAATTTGATTGGTGCACACAAGGCATTATTGGACTTTGAAAATGTCAGGGTTTTTAAAGAAGTCAGGAATAATGTAAACAGGATAGTAAATTGTGAAACAGCCAACCTGAGCAAAACAGTAAATGCTGCATTAAAGCAGATTGATAATATTCGGTATATTGAAAATACCATAGGGCTTAAAAGTTTACCGCCGGATCTTTACGAAGTGGCTATTATGCGCCTCGAAAACCGAGACTTGAGTTTAAAGGAACTGGGACAGTTATTGACTCCTCCATTGGGAAAGTCAGGTGTAAATCATCGCTTAAAGAGGATAGAGGAGATTGCCATGAAAATAAAGAAACAGAGGGGAGATGTGTACATTGTACAAAAAGACGGTAGTTGTGAAAAATAAAACAGGTTTACACGCAAGGCCTGCAGCGCTGTTTGTACAGGTGGCAGGGAATTTCAGCTCTTCTATATGGATTCAAAAAGACGAGAAAAAGGTCAACGCAAAAAGTATAATGGGTATTATGTCTCTGGGTGTATCTAGAGGCGCTACTATAACGATTATGGCCAATGGGCCTGATGAGATAAAAGCTGTTGAGACATTAGCTGAGCTGGTGAGTACAGAAACGTCAGATGAAGTTATAGGGTGATAAAGCCCTTAATTTTTTGTTTAGAGCAGGGAGATACGTATGAGATTTATAAGTATATATAATTTAAAACCAGGAATGGTTGTTGCTAAAGCGGTGTACAATGCAGAAGGGCAGATGCTGTTAAATAAGGACGTGGTGCTTACTGATTCATACATAGGTAGGTTGAAAGAGTTAGGTATCTCAGGCATTTATATTGAGGACAATATTTCACAGGGCATAGTGATAAAAGATGTTATATCAGATGAAACGAGGGAAAAAGCCAGGGCATTTGTCAAATCGACTATGAAGCAAATAAGCGTAAACAGGCACGTGGATGTGCAAAAAGCCAGAGAAATAGTGGACTCCATCATCGACGAATTACTGGATAGCCATGAAATGCTTGTCAACCTTCAGGATATAAGGACGAAGGATGAATATACCTTTGGACATTGTGTCAATGTTAGTGTGCTCTCGCTGATGATGGGCATAGCACTGGGATATGATAGGATGAAATTGAGGGAATTAGGGACAGGCACCCTTCTGCACGATATAGGAAAGGTATGTATCCCTGACTCCATACTGAAAAAGCCGGGGAAGTTGACAAAAGATGAATTCGATGAAATCAAGCGCCATACCATATATGGATATCAGATGTTGAAAGAAAACGGGAATATATCGGGCTATTCTTGCTATATTGCCTTGTGTCATCATGAGAGGCCTGATGGCAAAGGCTATCCATTTGGGCTTAAAGGCGATAATATTCATCAATTAGCAAGAATAACGGCTATATGCGATGTTTACGATGCCCTTACCTCTGATAGAGTTTATCGAAGCAAGATGAAAATACCTGACGCGGTTGAGTACCTTAAGTCTATGGCCATGAGCCAGTTTGATTATGACCTGGTAAAGATCTTTTTAAAATTTATTGCCCTTTATCCTGTAGGTTCTGGAGTTGTGCTGAATACAGGCCAGAAAGCCATAGTTGTACGAAACAATCCGGAAATGCAAAACAGGCCGGTTGTAAGGATCATAAAAGATGAACAAAATGGGGATTATGAAGAAATAGACCTAATGGAACACCTATCAGTATTTATTGTGGATACTTATGAGGTGTAAGGGGTGATATCATGGATTTCGTGCACCTTCACGTCCACACCGAATACAGCCTTTTGGATGGGGCTTCCCGCATATCCGAGATTGTTCGCAGGGCAAAAGAGTTAAATATGAAGGCGCTGGCGATAACAGACCACGGGGTCATGTACGGCGTCATGGATTTTTACAAAAAGTGCATTGAAGAAGGAATCAAACCTATTATCGGCTGTGAGGTCTATGTTGCAGCGAGGAGCAGATTTGATCGGGATTCCAGGCTGGATCAAGAGATATACCACCTTATACTTCTGGCGAAAAATATGACTGGTTACAAAAATATGGTAAAACTGGTGTCACTGGGGTTTTTAGAAGGCTATTATTATAAGCCGAGGGTTGATCACGAACTTTTACAGACCTATTCAGAAGGTATAATTGCCCTTTCGTCGTGCCTTGCCGGGGAGATACCTTCAAGGCTTATGGCAGGGGATTACGAAGGGGCAAGGGATCTGGCCATTTTCTATAGGGAGGTTTTTAACGGTGATTTTTACTTAGAACTTCAGGATGCCGGTATGGCAGAACAAAAAGAGGTAAATAAGCTTATTTTGCAATTAGCAGCAGAAACCGGTATACCGCTGGTGGCTACCAATGATGTACATTATACCAACAGAGAAGATGCAGAAGCGCAGGATATACTCTTATGTATACAGACGGGTAAGACCGTGGACGATGTGGACAGGATGAGATTTGAGAGCGATCAGTACTACTTAAAATCACCTGAGGAGATGTATAACCTTTTTGCCAGTGTACCTGAAGCAATAACCAATACCGTTAAGATAGCCGAACAGTGTGATGTGGAATTTGAATTTGGCAAGGTGTTCCTGCCTGAATTTAAGGTTCCAGATGGGATGACCAATTATCAGTATCTCAGAGAGCTTTGTGTGAAAGGTCTTGCGGATAGGTATAAAGAGATAACCCATGAGCTCAAACAGAGGCTGGATTACGAGCTTAAGATCATCAACGATATGGGCTATGTGGATTATTTTTTGGTGGTATGGGATTTTATAAGGTATGCCAGAGAGAGGGGTATCCTCACAGGGCCCGGAAGGGGTTCGGGCGCTGGCAGCCTGGTAGCTTATTGCCTTGGCATTACCAAGATAGATCCTATAAAATACGGTCTGGTGTTTGAAAGGTTTTTAAATCCTGAAAGGATCAGTATGCCTGACATCGATACGGATTTTGAGTACGAGAGAAGAGGAGAGGTCATTGATTACGTCGTAAATAAATACGGAGCCGATCACGTAGCTCAGATTATAACCTTTGGTACCATGGCGGCCAGGGCTGCCATAAGGGATGTGGGGAGAGCTCTAAACATTCCCTATGCCGAGGTGGATCAGATTGCCAAAAAGATACCTTTCGAACTTGGCATGACTATAGACCGGGCTTTGGAATTGAATTCAGAGTTAAAACAATTATACGATACCAATGCAAAAGTTAAAAATCTCATAGATACGGCAAGAAAATTGGAAGGACTTCCAAGGCATGCCTCTACTCATGCTGCAGGTGTCCTCATCTCGAAGCTTCCACTTATGGATATAGTTCCGCTGCAGAAAAATGAGGATGTGGTGACGACGCAATTTCCCATGACTACACTGGAAGAGATGGGACTTCTAAAGATTGATTTTTTAGGGTTAAGAACCCTTTCGGTGATAAAAGATACGGTGGAGATGGTTCGGGAAAGGACGGGTAAGGTCATTGATCTTGACAAATTAAATTACGACGATAAAAATGTCTACAGGCTTATAAGTGAGGGAAATACCGAAGGGGTGTTCCAGCTGGAGAGTGCAGGGATGACGCAGTTTATGACTGAATTGAAACCCGACAATCTCGAAGATATTATCGCGGGAATTTCCCTGTACAGGCCCGGTCCTATGGACCAGATACCCAATTACATAAGAAACAAGCGCAACCCTGCGCTTATAACCTATGCCCATCCTCTACTTGAAGACATATTAAATGTAACCTATGGCTGTCTTATATACCAGGAGCAGGTCATGCAGGTGGTCAGAAAGCTTGGAGGTTATTCTCTTGGCAGGGCTGATCTGGTGAGGCGGGCCATGGGAAAGAAAAAAATGGATGTGATGCAGAAAGAAAGGCAAAACTTCGTGTATGGAATTACCGATGAACATGGAAATGTTCTGGTTCCTGGCGCCGTGAGAAACGGTGTTGACGAGGTAACGGCCAATAAAATCTTTGATGAGATGGTGGATTTTGCAAAGTATGCATTTAATAAAGCCCATGCAGCGGCATATGCTGTAGTAGCTTATCAAACTGCGTACTTAAAATGCTATTACCCTGTTGAATATATGGCGTCGCTTTTGACCAGCGTTATGGATAACGCCGATAAAGTTGCTTTCTATATTCAGACGTGTAGAAAGATGGGTATAGAGATACTTCCACCGGATATCAATGAAAGTGTGGGCAAGTTTTCAGTGTCAGGGAATAAAATCCGTTTTGGGCTTTTGGCTATAAAAAACGTAGGACATGGTTTAATAGATGCTATTATAAAAGCAAGGGAAGAAAAAGGCAGATTTGTCAGCCTGTCGGATTTTATAAACAGGATTGAATGGAGCGAATTGAACAAGAGGGCTATTGAGAGCCTCATCAAAGGCGGAGCTTTTGATTCTCTGGGAGGAAAGAGGTCTCAGTACCTGGCGGTATACGAAAAATTAATCGATGCGCGCGCTAATAATTGGAAGCGAAATGCAAAAGGGCAGATATCCCTTTTCGATATGTCCTTTGAGGAAGCAGACGTAATACCGAAAGAAGAAGAGCTGCCGCAGATCCCGGAGTTCCCTAAGAAAAGCTTATTGGCGATGGAAAAAGAGGTTTTAGGGGTATATGTGAGCGGACATCCTCTATCGGAATATGAGGAAGAAATAAAAAAGCTGTGTAACGTTGACAGCAGGGATTTTGTGCAACAGAACCTGGAAGACGATCAAATATACAGCAAGGAAACCTTAAAGGATAACCAGATGGTCACCCTGGGTGGAATGATTACAGAAGTGAAAGTCAAGATAACCAAAGCCAGCAACATGATGGCGTTTATCACCGTAGAGGACCTTTATGGGTCTCTGGAGGTGATCGTGTTCCCTAATGTGTATGAGCGAAAAAAGGACATCATCGTGCAGGATAATATCGTGCTTATAAATGGCAGGGTGAGTTTAAGAGAAGAAGAAACCCCTAAGGTTATTTGCGAAGATATAAATTTGCTGACTGATTACATGAACAATGGTAAGAATATTGACAAGCTTTACATTAAAGTTCCGGATTTTACTAAATTAAGCAAGATAAAAGATATACTTGGACGGTTTAGAGGAAATATACCGGTGTTTATCTATTCAGAAAAAAATAAAAAGATGTTGATGGCAGAGCGAGCACTATGGGTGCAAATGGATACAGATCTTTTGAACCTTCTAGAAGATGCTATAGGAAAAGATTGTGCTAAGTTTGTTTATTGCAAAACCAGATAAAAAGGATTAAAATTAATAATTGGAGATGTTATGAGTTTAGGAGGCGGTTTCATGTGGACCGTTATTTACGTGGCTTCTGATGAAAATGCGGCAAATAAAATTAAGGATAAACTTACACAAGAAGGTTTTTTGGTGAAAATCCGGCCTTTGAGCAAAAAGAAAAATGGCATTTATGAAGTACTGGTGCCGGAGGCAGAAGCTGAGGACGCTCATAACATGCTTATAACGTATAATTATTGTTAGGAGGTTTACATATGGTAAAGACTATAGGTGTTTTAACCAGCGGTGGAGATGCTCCCGGGATGAATGCCGCCATAAGAGCGGTGGTTCGTACAGGGATATACCATGGGCTCAAGGTGCTGGGAATATATAGGGGTTATAATGGACTTATACACGATGAAATTAAAGAACTGGATGCCTCGTCTGTTGCGGATATCCTTCAAAGAGGCGGTACCATATTGAGGACGGCCAGATGCGAGGAGTTTAAAACAGAAGAGGGATTAAAAAAAGCGGCAGAGGTAGCCAGGAAACACAAAATGGATGGGCTTGTAGTCATAGGCGGTGACGGCTCATACAGAGGAGCCAGGGATTTGAGCAAATACGGGATAAACACTATTGGTCTTCCGGGAACAATCGATAACGATATAGCCTGTACCGACTATACTATTGGTTTTGATACTGCTGTAAATACGGTCCTGGATGCCATAAACAAGATAAGGGACACCATGTCGTCTCACGAGAGGACGAGCATAATCGAGGTTATGGGAAGAAATGCAGGTTATATAGCGTTGTATGCAGGCCTTACTGGCGGTGCCGAGTCGGTGATATTACCTGAGGTCGATTACGATATCGATGAAATAGTGGACAAGATCAATTACGGCATAAAGAGGGGTAAGCTGCACCATATAATCATTTTAGCTGAGGGCGTTGGCCGTGCAGAGAATTTTGCCAAAATGATAAAAGAGAAGATGCCTACGCTGGATATCAGGACGAGTGTTCTGGGGCATATCCAGAGGGGTGGAAGTCCTACGGCTTTTGATAGACTGTTGGCCAGCAGGATGGGTGCAAGAGCTGTGGAGCTTTTGATGCAGGGCGCTACCAATAGGGTTATAGGTATCAGAAATGGTGTGTTATGCGATGTGGACATTGATGAGGCCCTTAATATGAAAAAGACCATAGATATGGAGCTATATAATTTGACCAAGATCTTATCTATTTGACAGGGTGAAGATGATGCGAAAAACTAAGATTATATGCACTATAGGACCAGCAAGTAGCGATCCCGAAATTTTTAGGTTGTTATTGGGCTATGGGCTTAATGTGGCACGACTTAATTTTTCCCACGGTACTCATGAAGAGCATGGCAAAGTTATTGACATGATCAAGTCAGTCCGTGAAATGGAATCGGCTGCAGTAGGCATTATGCTTGATACCAAAGGCCCTGAAATAAGGACGGGCAAAGTACAGGGTGGCAGTGTAGAACTGGCAGAAGGCCAGGAGTTTATACTGACGACCGATGAGATCCTGGGAAACAATGAGATATGCAGTATAACGTATCAGGGATTACCTCAGGATGTTAAAAGAGGAGATGCGATCCTCATAGACGATGGTCTTATAGCCTTAAAGGTTCTGGATGTCAGCGGCAATAAAATAAAGTGTTTTGTAGAAAACGGCGGTATATTGGGCGATAACAAAGGTGTAAATGTGCCGGGAGTAAAGGTCAACCTGCCGGCGATAACAGAAAAGGATATAAGCGATATAATATTTGGCATCGAAAAAGGTGTTGACTTTATAGCGGCGTCGTTTATCAGGAAGGCGTCTGATGTCCGCGAGATAAGGGAGCTCTTGCGCGCAAATGGAGGATCTCATATAAAGATCATATCCAAAATCGAGACAAGAGAGGGCGTCGAAAATATCGACGAGATCATAGAGGTGTCAGATGGCATCATGGTCGCAAGGGGAGATCTGGGCGTGGAAATTGCGGCAGAAGAGGTACCTATAGTTCAAAAGAGCATTATAAAAAAGTGCAATGAAGCTGGTAAAATCGTTATAACGGCGACCCAGATGCTTGATTCCATGATTCGCAACCCGAGGCCAACCCGTGCGGAGGTAACCGATGTGGCTAATGCCATATTTGACGGCACTGATGCCATAATGCTGTCAGGAGAAACTGCTGCCGGTAAATACCCTATTGAATCGCTAAAAATGATGGCGCGAATAGCAGCGCGGACCGAAGATGCCATTGACTATGAAAAGTTATTGAGAGAAAAACGCTGTTATCATTCAACAGTTACAGATGCCATTAGCCATGCTACCTGTACCACCGCTCAGGATTTAGGCGCTACTGCAGTGATAACAGCTACCAAATCCGGGCTTACTGCCAGAATGGTCTCAAAATACAGGCCAAATGCTCCTATAATCGCTGTGACATATGACCCCGTTGTCATGAGGCAGCTGTCGCTGGTGTGGGGCGTATATCCTGTAATCACAAAGGCAGTGAGTTCGACTGATGAGATGATTGAAGAGGCGGTAAAAACGGCGCTGGCTTCAGGATTTGTAAAAGAAGGAGATGTAGTTGTAATTACCGCTGGGGTTCCTGTTGATCAGAGTGGTACCACCAACCTCATAAAAGTTCATGTTGTTGAGAGGTGACCCCCGATGCATACGACTAAAGTAAGGGTAAGGTATGCAGAAACGGATCAGATGGGAGTCGCTTACAATGTTAATTATTTTATTTGGTTTGAAGTGGGACGAACTGAATACATGAGGGACATAAACATACCATATAGTCTCTTAGAAAAAAAAGGTATTTTTATGCCTGTAGTGGAAAACCACTGTCGCTATATTAAGCCGGCGCTGTATGACCAGTTGTTGACGATAAACACAAAAATAACAGAGCTTAGAGCTGCCAGCATAAAATTCCAATACGAAATATTGGATGGAGAGGAACTACTGGCTGAAGGCTATGTAAAGCTGGCGTTTACAGATAAAAACATGAGGCCGATTAACATGAAAAAGATGTACGCGGACTTATGGGAAATACTGGATAAATATTGTGAGGATGATGAATAAAAGCTTTGATTTATGTTTATAATAAAATAAGGTAACTGCTTTTCAAAAGAAGACCTTTAGAGGTCTTTTTTTTTGCATTGACATTTATCTGTTTTATGTTATTATATTTTACAGTAACTATAATCGTATGGAGATGTGAATCCATTGGATTTAAGACTCATATTGGCTATTATATCAGGAAAACTAATTCAAAAATTTTTAAGGTTTATAGGGCACGGAGGTACGAGTTTACCAGGAAAAATAGCGAGAAAAATAGAGCCTGAACTATTGGAAAAAATTACTAAAAAATTCAAAAAAGGCAGTGTTTTTGTGACAGGGACCAATGGAAAGACCACTACGAGCAGGATGATAAAAAGCATTTTTGAAAGAAACGGCGATATTGTCATAAACAATATTAGCGGGGCAAACCTCGTATCAGGGTTAACTACAGCTATTCTGGATGGTTGCAGTATTTCAGGTAAAGCAAAAGGGGATTTACTGCTTTTGGAAGTAGATGAAGCGACGATGCCCGTGGCCTGTAAAGAGGTTAAGCCAGATGCAGTGGTCGTAACGAATATTTTTAGAGACCAGTTAGACAGATACACTGAGATCGATAAGACGTTAAGGCTTATCGAGAAGGGTTTGAACAAGCTGTCTCCTGATTGCAAAATCATACTAAACGCTGACGATCCCAGAGTGGCCAGTTTGGGAAGAGATCGAAACAATACAGTGTATTTTGGCGTTAATGACGTGAGTGTTACAGAAGGCGAAAGAGAAGATCTCGATGTTCAAATATGTGATAATTGCGGTGCAGAATATATATATATAAGATATGTGTATTCCCACCTGGGTGAATACAGGTGTCCAAGGTGCGGTCGCAGCAGACCTGAGCCGGATGTATCATTGTCTAAGCTTATTGATAGGGATTTAAACGGCTCTCATTTGATTGTAAAGTGTTTTAATGAGTATTATGATGTGTATGTACCTCTGGTAGGAGTTTATAATATATATAATGCACTGGCGGCTATAACAGTTGCCCGCGCATTTGATATAAAGCCAGAGGTGATAAAAGAGGGATTGGCTCAAAACAAATCATCTTTTGGCCGCGGCGAGATAATTGATGTTGATGGTAAAAAAGTTATGTTCTTTTTGGTCAAAAATCCTGCTGGATATAATCAAGTTATAAACACCATTTCTTCCCTTAAAGGCGATAAATACATTTTAATGGCTTTAAATGATAAATATGCAGACGGTACCGATGTGTCCTGGATATGGGATGTGGATTTTGAAGAGATAGCGCGTATGGAAGATTTGAAAGGTATCATTACAACGGGCATAAGAGCCCAGGAGTTGACACTAAGGCTCAAATATGCAGGGATAGTTGATGAAATAACCACGATAAACGACATGGGCGATGCCATAAGGGAAGCCATAGCAAAAGTGCCTGAAGGCGGTGTGCTTTTTGTACTGCCAACTTATACGTGTATGCTGGAATTAAGGGGAATACTGGAAAAATCCGGTTATGTAAAGCCCTTTTGGGAGGGGTAAGAATTTGCTTAAGTTGTGTTATTTATATCCTGATCTCATGAACCTTTACGGCGATAGGGGAAATGTCATAGCAATACAAAAGCGGTGTCAATGGAGGGGCATAGATTTACGTATCGATAAGATCGGCATTGGTGAGGAAGTGGATTTCAATGATTATGATATAATATTTATGGGCGGCGGGCAGGATAGAGAGCAAAACCTCATGTCAGATGACCTCTTGAACGTCAAGGCCAGCTCCCTCAGGGATGCTGCAGAAAACGGCGTTGTTATTCTGGCTGTATGTGGTTCGTATCAGCTATTAGGCAATTACTACAAGGCACAAAATGGCACTGAAATTCCTGGTATAGGACTTTTAGATATATATACAGAGAGCGGGAAAGAGCGATTGGTAGGGAATATAGTAATACAGATGGATTCTGGAGATATGGTTGTAGGCTTTGAAAATCATTCCGGTAGAACCTATTTAGGAGAAAAGGTACGGCCGCTGGGTAAAGTTCTGGTGGGAAATGGCAATAATGGCTCTGATGGCTATGAAGGGGCTGTTTATAAAAATGTTTTTGGAACGTATATACACGGTCCACTGCTTCCCAAAAATCCCTGCCTGACCGATAGGTTGATTTCTTTGGCGTTAGCCCGCCATGGGGTTTACGAGTTGACGCCATTAGATGACAGGATTGAAAATATGGCGCATCAAAGGGCCATAGATTTATTTTATAAAAAAGCATGATAATATAAGACGATAATATAAGAGGGGGAGAATGCAAATTGAAAAAAGAGACTGTAGAGCAATACAGGGCTAAGGCACTGGAGTATTATGAAAAAGCCCACATCGTGTTAACGGATGAAGAAAAAGCCAACATAGAAGTGGCGGATTTCGGCTTAAACGATATTGAGAAGACAGGCTTACAACTGGTAGTATATGTTAATACTGACAGGGTGTGCGCTAAAGAAATGGTGCTTTTGCCCCATCAAACTTGTCCGCAGCACAGACATCCACCGGTAAATGGTACACCCGGTAAGGAAGAAACCTTTAGATGTCGTTGGGGAAAGGTGTATTTATATGTGGAAGGAGAACCTACACCTCATCCGGCGTGTAAACCTCCTGAGGGCAGCGAGGCCTATTATACGGTATGGCATGAGATCCAGTTAAATCCTGGAGAGCAGTATACGCTGTATCCCAATACATGGCACTGGTTTCAGGCAGGTGAGGAGGGCGCAGTGATATCAGAATTTTCCACCCACAGTACTGATGAAAATGATATCTTTTATGATCCGCGGATCAAAAGAATACCGGAGATTGAAGATTGAGCATATTGAGGATTGACAATATTTACGCTTTTAGGCGTATTTACAGATATAGTCAGGGAATCGATTTAATTAATCGATTCCCTGACTATTTTTATAAAATACCTGTGAAAAGAAGTGTCATCAGTGAGTTCAGGGTGAAATGATGTTGCTATAAGGTTATCCTGTTTTACGGCAACGATATGTCCATCCACTTTTGCCAGTATTTCTACTGTATCTGCTATGTCTTCTACGTAAGGCGCCCTGATAAACACCATTTTTAACGGCTTATCGGATACAGCAGGTATAACCTCATGGGTCGCAAAACTGTCCAGCTGGCTACCGTAAGCATTTCTTTTTACCACAATATCCATGAGGTTTAAATAGGTTTTATTCTGGCCGGTTATTTTTTTGGCCATGAGTATCATGCCTGCACAGGTTCCCCAGATGGGCATGCCTTTTTTTGCCCTTTCTACAATAATATTATTTAATCCATAATCTTCTATTAATTTTCCGATGGCAGTGCTTTCGCCACCAGGCAATATGAGTCCATCTATGTGATACAGTTGTTCGGGTATCTTTACTTCAATGGGTTTGACGCCATCTATTTTTTTTAGCATATTTACGTGCTCAACCACGGAGCCCTGGACAGCCAGGACCCCTATATTAAGAACACCTTCGTTTTTAGTAAATTCTGCAGCCACCATCTATTACCAGCCTCGTTCTGCATAGAGGTTTTCTTTTTCGATTTTACTTATCTCTATTCCTTCCATAGCCTCGCCCAGATCCTCGGATACTTCTGCCAGTATTTTAGGGTCATTATAATAGGTTGTGGCCTTTACGATGGCAGCAGCCCTCTTTTCAGGGTTGGATGATTTAAAGATACCTGAACCTACAAATACGCCATCGGCTCCCAGCTGCATCATCAGAGCGGCATCGGCTGGTGTGGCAATTCCGCCGGCAGCAAAATTGACGACGGGTAATCTTCCGTTTTCGGTTACATATTTAACCAGTTCAAAAGGTGCCTGCAGTTCCTTGGCGGCTGCCATGAGTTCGTCTTCTCGCATGTTTTGCAATCGCCTGATTTCTGACATCATGGTCCTCATGTGTCTTACGGCTTCGACTACGTTGCCAGTACCAGCTTCGCCTTTTGTCCTTATCATGGAAGCGCCTTCGCCAATCCTCCTCAGGGCTTCTCCCAGGTTTCTGGCGCCGCAGACGAAGGGTATCTTAAAATCCCACTTGTTTATGTGGTACATCTCATCAGCCGGTGTCAAAACCTCGCTTTCATCTATAAAGTCTATACCCAGGGCTTCTAATATTTGGGCTTCTACGAAATGACCTATTCGTACCTTGGCCATAACGGGAATGGATACAGCGGATTTTATAGCTTTGATGATTTTGGGATCTGACATTCTGGCAACACCGCCGTGTTTTCTTATGTCAGCAGGAACTCGTTCCAAGGCCATTACAGCGACAGCGCCTGCTTTTTCTGCAATTACAGCCTGTTCCGGTGTGGTCACATCCATAATTACTCCGCCTTTTAACATCTGAGCCAGATTTTTATTGAGTTCATATCTTTCAGAAATTTTTTCAGAAATACTGCTAAGATTTTTGCTTACTGACATATTATTTCCCTCCACAATAAGAATTGTATGTAATACAATATAAAATGTATTAAGACAATTATACATATATGGGCGTTACGTGTCAATAGCCGGTCCTGATTTTATGGGCAATACAGTCATTTTTTACTTTAAGCAACCGTTTTCACAAGATTTTCGCTTAAAAATTATTATAAATTCAAGAAAGTCAGAGAGATATTGAAAAATAGAGAGATAATATACGAAAACATAATAAAAAAAGCCGAATATGACTCAAAACGGCGAAATTTGACTATTGATAACATCTTTTATCTTTGATACAATGTGTTCAGGTTGAACAAAAGAGAGTATCTATTATGGTGTAATTGATGAAAACCTTTATGAATTAAAAAAATCACCTTGCGTACAAGTAGAAATGTGCATGTTAAGCAATTAATGGCATTTTATGGCGAAATCGTTTGAATCAATCATGTCTAAGCTTGTGCAATATGATAACGTTGTTATTTGCCTCTCATTTATGAGAGTTGCAAATATAATCAATTAATTTAGAGGGGGGATAGGAGAAGGTTTTGATATTGTGGCAAGGTAGGTAGGGGATATTGACTTAAGTTATTTCTAATCTATTTCTACTACTGAGGAAAAACTATATTAAGGTTTGAGGGGTGAATTTTGTGAAGTTTAAGAAAGCGCTAACACTTGGATTAGCTGTTCTATTTATTGTTGGCGTACTGTTGTCTGGATGCAGCAAGTCCAATAATACAACGACTACTGGGACTTCAAGTGGAGGGAATAAGACAACTCAAACCGCTAATGAAGGTCCCAAATACAATAAACAGAAAATAGTAAGAGTAATTGGTGGTTGGCCGAAACCGCCTCTATACCAGGGCAACCCGTTTGCATCAGGTGGCGTAGGCGAAGCATGGGGATGGATGTTTGAAGGGCTTTATAGGTTTGTAAGGTCCACCGATAAGATCTACCCATGGCTGGCAGAAGACATGCCTGTACATGAAGGAAATAAATCTACTGTAAAGATCAGAAAGGGCGTCACTTGGAATGACGGACAACCGTTTACGAGCAAAGATGTGTAGGCTTACTACACATTGAATAACGGCGAGTTTATATGCAAGTTCTTGAAGAGCATAGAGACGCCGGATGACAATACGGTTGTATTTGTGTGGAACGATCCACAGCCCAGCAACAAGGTTAAGGATTACCTGATTGCTCAGGCAACTCAGGGACAGATTCCTTACCACATATACGGCAAATATGTAGATAAGGCAGCACAGCTCTTAAAACAGGCCATAGATAAACAAGCTGATACTCCTGACAAGAGGGGAGCTTTTGGTATCGACTTTAACAAGGCACAGGATATAAGGAACGCATTAGACAAGAACTGGCAGGACTTCTTAAAAGAGAATCCGAAGTATCCGATAGCCACAGGACCATACAAGGTTGTTAACGTTACAGCATCGGATATGATACTTGAGAAGAGACCTGACTACTGGAACGCAGATAAGATAACCTTTGATAAGGTATATGCAAAGCAAGTACCTGACCCATCAGGTCAGTATGCTATGCTCAAAGCAGGGCAGCTGGACAGGTTCGACGGTACGCAGGCCAGGGATATATTAGAATCAATACTGGCGGCAAACAAGGACCTGTTACACTACAGGATGTTTGACCCAGCATCTATGGGATTTGTTTTCAACATCCAGAAGCCACCTTTCAACGATGTGAAGTTCAGAAGAGCTTTGATATACACGTTTGACAAGAAAAAGATAAGGGAAGTAGGTAACTACTACGGAAAAGAGTCTATAGGTTATTCTGTAATGGGCATGCCAGAGTCCTTTGTTGATCAGTGGGTATTGCCCGAGGTCAAAGACAAGATGACCAAGTTCTCATATGATCCGGCCAAAGCAGAAGAGCTTCTGAAGGAGATAGGCTGGAGCAAAGGTTCTGACGGCATATGGAGAGACAAGAACGGCAAGCAGTACAACTTCGTTATAGGTGCTAATGCTGGTTGGGCTCCCAATGCCAACGCGGCAGAGATCTGTGCAGAGCAGCTTACTAAGTTCGGTATGCCGACGAAGTTGAGAGCTGTTGATTGATCTATCTACTATGCTGCTGCACAGGACAAGCATGACTATGACATGTCGGCAGAGTGGATAGACGTTACATGGGGTTACAACTATCCATGGTGGCCACTGTCTAACTTCTACTGGGGCTTCCCGAGCAATGCTGGTAATTTCCCGAGGATACAGAGTGGCCCGAACAAGGGCAAACTCAACATGGTATTGCCAGGGCCTGATGGCAAGCCTGTGGATGTAGACAAGGTCTTGAACGAGATGCTCTACATGAGCGAAGACGATGTCAAGAAAGCAGCCAGCGACTTGGTATGGATAGCCAACGAGAACGCCTTTGGTCTTGACTGGTTCCAGAACGTGACAGGTACGTGGTTTAACATGAAGACCACCAAGATGGCAAAGGGTTGGCCAATGCAAGACCAGATTCAGAAGTACAACAGGGATATGCCGCTGCCCACTGACCCAGAGGACATCGAAAGGATTGCAGAGACCAACTTTGGATTCGGCAACAATTGGCTAATGATGGTCACCCAGGGATGGATGCCTAACTGATCATCTAAAAAAGCAAAGGGCTATTGGTTTAATAGCTCTTTGCTTTTTGTTTTCTCTAAACTCGGCAGATAATGGATAGCCTAAAAGTTATTTTTTACAAACGACGCCAGTACCTTTTGTTAAAATCCGAAAAGAAAAATCTCTTTTTACTGAACATAATTTTAAAAATTATATAAATTCAAGAAAATTAGAGATACATTGAGATATAGCGAGATAATATATAAAAATATCGTAAAAAAAGCTGAATATGACGTAAAACGACGAAATTTGACTATTGATAACGTTTTTTGCTTTTGATAGAATGTACTCAGAATTGAACAAAAAAAATAACGATTATCGTATAATTAGTCAAATCATTTAGTAATGTCGTAAAAAGGTATCTTGTTGCATAATGAGAGATAAGCATATCCGCTGGACTATTGGTGTTTTTAATGTGAAATCGTTTGGAGGAAAACACGTCGGAGCTTATGCAATATGATAACGTTGTTATTTGCCTCTCATTTATGAGAGTTGCAAATATAATCAATTAATTTAGGGGAGGGGATAGGAGAAAAGGTTTTGATATTGTGACAAAAGAGATAGTAGATGTTCGTTTAATCTATTTCTAATCTGTTTCTAATCTGTTTTTATCACCTATGAAAAACTATATTAAGGTTTGAGGGGGAGAGTAAATTTTATGAAGTTTAAAAAAGCGTTAACACTGGGATTGGCTATTCTATTTATCGTTGGCGTACTGTTGTCTGGATGCAGTAAGTCCAATAAGACGTCTACTACCGGAACTTCAACCTCAGGTGGAGGGAAAAAGACGACGCAGACCGCTGATACAGGTCCTAAATACAATAAGCAAAAGATACTGAGAGTGCTCGGTGGTTGGCCCAAGCCGCCTCTATACCAGGGCAACCCGTTTGCATCAGGTGGTATAGGCGAAGCATGGGGATGGATGATTGAAGGTCTTTACAGGTTTATAAGGTCCACCGATAAGATCTACCCATGGTTGGCAGAAGACATGCCTGTACATGAAGGAAATAAATCTACTGTAAAGATAAGACAGGGTGTCACTTGGACAGATGGGCAACCGTTTACAAGTAAGGACGTCTGGGCTTACTACACTTTGAATAACGGCGAGTTTATATGCAAATTCTTAAAGAGCATAGAGACGCCGGATGATTATACGGTCGTGTTTGTGTGGAACGACCCACAGCCCAGCGACAAGGTTAAAACCTATTTGATTGCTCAGGCGAATCAGGGTGCTATTCCTTATCACATATACGGCAAATATGTAGATAAGGCAGCAGAGCTCTTAAAACAGGCGATGGATAAACAAGCTGATACTCCTGACAAGAGGGGAGCTTTTGGTATCGACTTTACCAAGGCACAGGATATAAGGAACGCATTAGACAAGAACTGGCAGGACTTTACAAAAGAGAATCCCAAATTCCCAATAGGCACAGGACCATACAAGGTCGTTAACGTTACAGCATCGGATATGATACTTGAGAAGAGACCTGACTACTGGAATGCAGACAAGATAACCTTTGAGAAGGTAATAGCAAAGCAGGTGCCGGATGCAGCAGGTCAGTATGCTATGCTCAAAGCAGGGCAGCTGGACAGGTTCGACGGTACACAGGCCAGGGATATATTAGAGTCAATACTGGCGGCAAACAAGGACCTGTTACACTACAGGATGTTTGACCCAGCATCTATGGGATTTATTTTCAACATCCAGAAGCCACCTTTCAACGATGTGAAGTTCAGAAGGGCTTTGATATACACGTTTGACAAGAAAAAGATAAGGGAAGTAGGTAACTACTACGGAAAAGAGTCTATAGGTTATTCTGTAATGGGCATGCCAGAGTCCTTTGTTGATCAGTGGGTATTGCCCGAGGTCAAAGATAAGATGACCAAGTTCTCATATGATCCGGCCAAAGCAGAAGAGCTTTTGAAGGAGATAGGCTGGAGCAAAGGTTCTGACGGCATATGGAGGGACAAGAACGGCAAGCAGTACAACTTCGTTATAGGTGCTAACAGCGGTTGGGCTCCCAATGCTAACTCGGCAGAGATCTGTGCAGAGCAGCTTACTAAGTTCGGTATGCCGACGAAGTTGAGAGCTGTTGATTGATCTATCTACTATGCTGCTGCACAGGACAAGCATGACTATGACATGTCGGCAGAGTGGATAGACGTTACATGGGGTTACAACTATCCATGGTGGCCACTGTCTAACTTCTACTGGGGCTTCCCGAGCAATGCTGGTAATTTCCCGAGGATACAGAGTGGTCCGAACAAGGGCAAACTCAACATGGTATTGCCAGGGCCTGATGGCAAGCCTGTGGACGTAGACAAGGTCTTGAACCAGATGCTCTACATGAGCGAAGACGAGGTCAAGAAAGCAGCCAGCGACCTGGTATGGATAGCCAACGAGAACGCCTTTGGTCTTGACTGGTTCCAGAACGTGACAGGTACGTGGTTTAACATGAGGACCACCAAGATGGCAAAGGGCTGGCCGATGCAAGACCAGATTCAGAAGTACAACAGGGATATGCCGCTGCCCACTGACCCAGAGGACATCGAAAGGATAGCAGAGACTAACTTCGGTTTCTGCAATAACACAATAATGATGATCATGCAGGGATGGATGCCTAACTGATAATCTAAAAAAGCAAAGGGCTATTGGTTTAATAGCTCTTTGCTTTTTACTTTTACTTGTTTTTTACAAAGAGTTTGCGCAAAAGCCTTGCCACTTTTTTGCGATATGCTTGCATTTAGCAGAAAAGGCTGATACAATAGATGTGATTGGTTATATCATAATATAAATTGAAGGGGGTGTTTTACGTGAAAATAGGGTTGAGTACATATAGTTTGTCTCAGGCTATTTACAACAATGAGATGGATGTGCTGGATGTCATCCAGTGGATTGCCGACAATGGGGGCGAGCATGTAGAGATCGCACCCTTTGGCTTTGACTTATCTAAAAATCCTGGTTTAATAGACGCTATTCGAAAAAAGGCCGATGATGTGGGTATAGAGATATCTAATTACGCCATAGGGGCTAATTTCATTCAGAAGACACAGGAAGACTATGAGAACGAGATCAAAAGGGTTATGGGGGAAGTGGACATCGCTCACCGCCTTGGTGTCAAATTGATGAGGCATGATGTGGCGTGGAGGCCTGTATCTGAAGCTACGGTAAAACAACTGGATGAGGACTTACCCAAACTGGCCGAAGCTTGCAGGAGGATTGCTGACTACGCTGCCCAATACGGTATAACCACCAGTGTAGAAAACCATGGCTTCTTTATTCAGGGCAGCGAGAGGGTGCAGAGGCTTATACATGCGGTGAATAGGCCTAACTATAAGACCACATTGGACATAGGCAATTTCCTGTGTGTAGATGAAGACCCTGTTGTTGCCGTAAAGAAAAACCTTCCGTATACTTCGATGATTCACTTGAAGGATTTTTACTACAGGCCTTTTTACAAAAATCCTGGAGAAGGATGGTTCCAGACGGCTAACGGCAATTTCTTAAGAGGTGCTATTGTAGGCCATGGAGATATCGATATGTGGAATGTGATAAAGGCCATAAAAGATTACGGATACGATGGATATATTTCTATTGAATTTGAAGGTATGGAAGAATGCCGAAAAGCCTGTAAAATAGCTTTGGATAATGCCAGGAGGATATGGAACGAAGTTTAATTGTGATAGAGATCAATTAAAAAGTTTTGATATAAAAGGGGAGGAACGAATATGACGGAGAAAATAAGGATAGGACTTATAGGTGCGGGTAATATATGTCAGAATGCCCACATACCTGCATATTTAAAACAAGACGATGTGGAGCTGGTGGCTGTTTGCGATATCAATGAGAAGAGAGCCAATGAGGTAAAAGAAAAATACGGCATGAAGTATGCATTTACTGATTTCAACGATCTGGTCAAGCTGTCTGATGTAGATGCTGTAAGCGTATGTACGTGGAACAACGCTCATGCGGCAGCTACAATTGCGGCTTTAAACGCAGGCAAGCACGTGCTGTGCGAAAAGCCTATGGCTATGAATCCGGAAGAGGCTGAAGCCATGATAAAAGCGGCAAAGGCCAATAACCGCATACTGCAGATCGGTTTTGTCAACAGGTTTAGAGCAGATAGCAAGGTTATAAAAGAGTTTGCAGAAAAGGGTAGATTCGGAGAGATATACTTTGCAAAGGCGACTTACGAAAGAAGAAGGGGAACGCCTACGGGTTGGTTTACCAACAAGGCAAAGTCAGGCGGTGGACCTGTCATAGACATAGGAGTACATGTCATAGATCTGACGTGGTATCTCATGGGCAAGCCAAAGCCTGTAACAGTAAGTGCGGCTGTTTATGATAAGATCGGAGATTACAAGACAAAAGGTGTAGGCAGATGGCACGCCTTTGATCCTGACGATACGTTTGATACCGAAGATTCTGCCTGTGCTTTTATCAGGTTTGAAAACGGAGCTACGATGCAGGTATCGGTCAGCTGGGCATTGAACAATAAGGAAAGCATGAACAGCGAGATATTTGGTACCAAAGCAGGTGCCAGCCTTTCGCCATTTGTCATATACGACGAACAGGAAAATTATCTGATCGATTCGACGCCTGTAGTAGATCGTGAAGATCCCTTCTATAATGAAATAAAAGAGTTTTTGACCTGTATAAGGGAGAACAGGACACCTATAGCCACAGGTGAAGATGGACTACAGATCCAGAAAATATTAAACGGCATATATGAATCAGCAAGATTAGGTAAAGAGATAGTATTGTAGCTTAAAAGAGGGGGACATTGAAGTAGATAGACTGTAATGTCCTCCTTACTATTACATTTTCAGGCAGTTTTTAAATGAAAAGTATAAAGGCCTCTTGATAAGTTGCGATAAAGAGATATCCTGATGTTAAGAGAGGAGCCATTATGTATATTTTTAAAATAGCAGAAATCCTTGGGGAGATATTTATAATAATTGCGTTAGGTTTTTTTACAGTTAAAAAGAGTATTGTAGATGAAAGCCACTTTAAGATGATAGCGGATCTTATAATACTTATAACCACACCAGCACTGATATTTTATAGCATGTATTCTACCTATTCGCCTGACCTTTTAAAGACCAATTACTTTATACCGCTCATCGGTATACTTGTTCCTCTTTTAACATTTGTGGTAAGTATCTTCGCGTTAAAGGCGTTTCATGTGCCTGTGGATAAACAATCGGTGTTTTATGTTATTTCAATATTTAGCAATACCACGTTTTTAGGAATACCCGTGAATATGGCTCTTTTCGGACAGAAGAGCATATTAACGGTTATATTATATGATCTGGGGCATACTACCCTTTTCTGGACGTTTGGCATATGGCTTTTGACCAACGAAAGGGTAAGTGTAAAAAACCTCAAAAATTTGGTCAATCCGCCTATGGTTTCACTTTTTATTGCCATCGCAATTGTTCTTATCGGCATAAAAATTCCGGTATTTATAGTCAAAACTGCTCAGATGGTGGGAAACATAACTGTACCTCTTGCTATGATGTTTATAGGCATGAATATGGCATATATAAATGTAAAAGAAGAGAAGGTGGGTGGCTCGATAGCGGCTGCTGCTTTGGTCAAATTGATAGTATCACCTCTTATCGCTATAGCGATGGTGAGTATTATTCCTTTGACTGCGGAGATAAAGCGAATAGTGATTTTGGAAGCTGCGCTTCCAACTATGTTGAGTTCTGCTATAGTGGCAAAACAATATAGCAAGAATTATCGCTTTGCTTCTATGGGTGTATTAGCTACGACCACTATATGTTTTGTTTCATTGCCACTGATTTTATATATAGTTTCATTGTATTGACATTCTGATATGATACGGTTACAATAAAATTGGTACGTATGATATGACCCAGGGAAAACGATATTGAGAGCAAAGGGGGATTCATATGCTCAGAGTAGGCATCATTGGCGCAGGCGGCATCGCAGGTATGCACTCATATTGCTATCAAAATATACCTGAGGCAAAAGTGGTCGCTGTGGCAGATATTGTTCCAGAGAGGGCAGAGAGGATTGCAAAGATGTTTGGGGCGGCGGCATTAGACCATGGCGATAAGATTTTAGAGCGGGATGATGTGGATGTAGTAGACATATGCCTGCCTACGTATCTTCACTGTGAGTATACCTTAAAGGCTGCAGAGGCAAAAAAGCATGTTTTATGTGAAAAACCTATGGCTATTTCAATGGAAGAGGGCAAAAAGATGATCGACGCTACAAAGCGCGCTGGAGTTAAATTTATGATCGCCCATGTGTTGAGGTATTTTCCAGAGTACATAAGTGCAAAACAGATAATGGAAAGCGGTCGAATCGGGATGCCCAGAATGGTGAGGACCTACAGGGGAGGGTCTCATCCAGCACGAGCCAGGGAGTGGTACGGCATCCCTGAAAAAAGCGGTGGCGCAATTCAGGATATGGCCATACACGACATAGATTTTCTCAAATGGTGTTTTGGTCCTGTAAAAGAGGTATACGCTAAAGGTAATGTATTTAAGCGAACACCGTATCTGGAGTACGATCTTGTGACAATAGAGTTTTATAATGGCGTCATTGCCCATGTGGTGGCAGATTGGTCTAGGCCTGAAGGAGCTCCTTTTGTTACCAAATTGGAGGTCGCGGGAACCAGAGGCATTATAGAGTACGATAGCACCAAGGCAGCGCCCCTCAATGTTATGGTAGCGTCTAGTGATGAAAAAGGTGAAAAAACGGTTGCTATACCTGAAAGTCCATTGGATCCACAGTCTAATCCATACGTGTTGGAAATAAAGGAATTTCTGAGAAGCGTAGAAAAAGATGAGGAACCGCCTATCTCAGGTATTGAGGCGCTGGAATCTTTAAATATCGCTTTGGCTGCGCTGGAATCTATAAGGACGGGTAAGCCTGTAAAGCCACAGGAGGTGTGTTAAATGGGCTTGAGATTCGGTATATTAAGCTGTGAACACATGCATGCCGCGGGTTATGTGGCTGCTCTTAAAAGGCTACAGGATGTGGAGGTTTTGGGTATTGCTGAAGAGGACCAGATAAGAGGAGTTGAATTTGCCCAGAGATACGGTATAAGGTATTATAAAGATTATCATGATCTTCTTAAGGAAGACATAGATGTGGTTATAGTGTGCTCCGCCAACGCTAAACACGCTGCAATGACGGTGGATGCTGCTGAAGCCAAAAAACATGTGATTGTGGAGAAGCCCATCGCAACTTCAATAGAAGATGCTCGACTTATGATAGATAAGTGCAAAGAAAACGGCGTGAAGCTTATGGTGGCTTTCCCGGTAAGATATGTTCCTGCGGTAGCCCGCGCCAAGGAAATAATTGATAGCGGCAGGATTGGAGATATAGTAGCTATTAACGGTACTAATCACGGTTCTATGCCTGGCGGGTGGTTTATAGATAAGAAATTGTCTGGCGGTGGCGCGGTAATGGATCATACCGTTCATGTGGCTGACCTCATGCACTGGATGTTAAAGTCAGATATCAAAGAGGTCTACGCCAAAATAGGTACCCTTTTACACGATATACCTGTTGAAGATTGCGGCCTTTTGAGCATGGAGTTTGAGAATGGGGTCTATGCTACCCTTGATACGTCCTGGTCCAGACCGGAGTCTTATCCTACGTGGGGCGATGTGACCATGGAGATTATAGGCACAAAAGGCACCATCAATGTTGATGCCTTTGCCCAGCACGGATTTTTGTACAGCAATGACATGAGGTACAGCAGGTACGTTGATTGGGGAGACGACATGAACTACCTCATGTTGAGGGACTTTGTCAGATGTATACAGGAGGATGGCGAGCCCCCTGTAACGGGTGAAGACGGATTATTTGCGCTGAAAGTGGCATTGATGGCATATGATTCGGCCCAAAAAGGCCAACCGGTAAGGTGGTGATGAGTGTGAAAAAGGGGATTAACGCATGGTGTTTTCCGGCAAATTTTACTGTAAAACAGTGCATAGAAATGGCAAAAGAGGCGGGTTATGACGGTATTGAACTCAATATGTCTGAAGCGGATCTGGAAGGCGCTGACAAAGAGCCAAATTTAACTATAAATGCGACTGAAAGAGAGATACAGGAGATATACGGTTTTTGTAAGGACACAGGTATTCCTGTATCCAGTGTATCCACCTCCCTTCTGTGGAAGTATTCACTTACCAGTGAAGATGAGGCTACCAGGAATAAGGGTATGGACATCGTAAAGCGCATGATCGATGCTGCTGTTTTATTGAATACCGATGCCATTCTGGTGGTGCCAGGTGTGGTAAATGAAAAGGTGTCGTACAAAGACGCCTATATGAGATCATTGGAAGCTTTTAAAAAATTGAGGCAAAAAGCAGAAGAGAATCGCGTATATATAGGAATAGAAAATGTGTGGAATAAGTTTCTTCTAAGTCCTATTGAGATGAGAAATTTTATTGATGAAATAGGTAGCCCTTATGTAAGAGCTTATTTTGATGTAGGTAATGTGCTGGCGTTTTCCTACCCTGAGTACTGGATTGAGGTGCTTTCAGATTACATAGTAAGGGTGCATGTAAAGGACTTTGATACATCTATTGGAAACATCCACGGTTTTAAAAACCTGCTTCAGGGCGATGTAAACTGGCCCAGGGTGATGGCTTCACTGAAAAAAGTGGGATACAAAAGCTACCTGACGGCAGAGCTGTCCCCATATAGGGTAAATCCTGAATTGCTTGTTTATGATACGTCAAGACATCTTGATACAATACTGAGCTTATAAAAAACTCCGATGTATGGCCTTTTGTATTTATTTACCTCCTTCATATATATAACAGGCCATACATCGGAATCAATTGTATGTTAATAAACCCCTACTACATATGTAAATAAAACCTATACTGAAAATAAACCTGTACTGATAAAGTTTGATAAAGCTATTGCCAACCAGGTCAAAAATTTAAGAAAAAATATTTTAAAAAGTCAACAAAGAAGAAGGAATTTTCATTTTTATGTAGAATATTATATAATAGGTTAAGAGGGGGAGGTGTATGACATAGACATGGTTTTCTGATAGTTTGGTTAAGGTCGTGGCAAGCGTTTACAGTTTAAAGATTTAGGGGGAGAGAAAATTGAATATGAAGGTTAAAAGGTTGGTAAGCTATTTCGTTGCTCTTCTAATGATCATATCAATAGTACTAACCGGTTGTGGGAGTAAAAGCACTTCAACTTCGAATAATACAAAGAAAAATGCTCCTAAGAGCACATCCAGCAGTGGTCCGCAGGTAAATAAAAAGAAGGTATTCAGATTTGCAGGCGTAGGCTGGTGGCCAAAGCCGCCTCTGTATCAGGGTAATCCCTTTGCAAACGGCGGTATAGGTGCACCTCCTGTGTTCGTGATGCCCGAAGGACTTTTTAAGTTTGTGAGGGTCACTGACGAGCTCATTAACCAGCTGGCGGAGTCTTACGAGCAAAAGGGAAATGAAACTATTGTTCATATAAGGAAAAATGTCAAGTGGAATGATGGTCAGCCTTTTACCAGTAAAGATGTATGGGCCTATTATATGCTTAACAACGGTGCCTTTATCTTGAGGTATTTGACGGGTATTGATACGCCTGATGACTATACTGTAGTGTTTAAGTGGGCAACGCCGGCACCGGAAGATAGGTTAAAAATTCTTTTGATTGCTCAGGACCAGCAGGCCCAGATACCATATCACATATACGGCAAGTATGTCGATAAAGCGGCAGAGCTTTTAAAGAAAGGTCAGCCTACCAATGATCCTAACAAAAAAGGCGCTTTTGGATTATATTATGACAAAAATGTTTCTGACGAAATTGCTAAGAACTGGCAGGATTTCTTAAAAGAAAATCCCAAATTGCCAATAATGACAGGGCCTTACATGGTCAAGACGGTTACGGCTTCGGATATGGTGATGGTTAAAAATCCATATTACTGGGACAAGAGCAAGCAAAAATTTGACATGATAACTGCCAAACAGACAGATGCTTCAGGATCGCTGGCGATGTTAAAGACAGGACAGATCGATTGGGCCGACTTTACGCCGGCAAAAGATATTCTGGATAGCATACTCGCTGGCAATAAAGACCTGGTGCACTATCAGGTGCCTGACCCGGCTGATCCCGGCTTTGTCTATAACATACAGAAACCCCCGTTTAATGATGTAAATGTAAGAAAGGCTATTGTCTATACTTTGGATAGAGAAAAGATAAAGGATGTAGGTAATTATTTCGGCAAGGTTGGGGATGTATCGTTAACTGGTATGCCGCTTAACATGGTAGAAAAATGGGTGCCACAGGACATAAGGGATAAGATGACGAAGTACACATATGATCCCGCAAAGGCTGAAGAGCTGTTAAAGGCTGCGGGTTGGACCAAAGGCTCTGACGGCAAGTGGAGGGACAAAAACGGCAAGCTGTATAATTTTGTAATAGGTGTTGCCTCTGGTGCGCCCTTTGCCAATGCGGCGGAGGTAGCGGCCGAGCAGATGAGCAAATTTGGTTTGCCCACAAAATTGATGTCAGTAGATCCCAGCCTCTACTACACAAATGCTCAGAAGCCTAAAAATGCGTATGATATGTCAGTTGAATTTATAGATGTATCATGGGGCTTTAACCATCCATGGTGGCCATTATCAGCATTTTATTGGGGATTCCCATCACAAGCTGGCAACTTCCCGACTGTAGAGGATGAAAAGAGTCCAGACTATGGTAAGTTAAAGATGGTTTTACCAGGGCCAGATGGCAAGGCTGTAGATATAGATCAAACTATAAAGCAGATGTTCTACATGAGCGATGAGGAGGTAAGAAGAGCGGCAGGAAATATTGTATGGATAACCAACGAGAACGCCTTTGGCGTAGATTTTTATCAGAACGTCACGGGCTTCTGGATCAATGCAAAGATGATAAAGAATATACCCTTTGAGGATCAGATCCAGAAGTACAACAGAAATATGCCACTTCCGACCAGTGAAGAAGACATAAAGACCATATGCAGATATCACTTTGGCGTATATGGGCTTTATGCTGGATTCTATGAGCCAAGATAAGCAGAATCCCCGCCACTTGAGTGGCGGGGATTCTGCTTAACTTTAGACAAGGTTTAAGATAATCACGAGTTTTGAAGGGGGAATTTTTATGCCAAAATTAAAGGTGGCTATTGTGGGTTATGGACAGATAGGACCTGTTCATGCTCAAGCTTACTCAAATATTGAAGATGTAGAGATAGCGTGTATTGTCGATTTAGATGAAGAAAGAGCCAAGAAAGCCCAGCAGGACTACAATATTCCAAGAAGACTTACCAGCTATGATGAGATGTTGAAAATGGATGACATCGACATAGTAAGTGTATGTATACCCACATACCTGCACGCCGACCTTACTATAAAAGCCGCTAAAGCGGGTAAACACGTGTTCTGTGAAAAGCCTATGGCAATGAAGCTGGAAGACGCAGATGCCATGATAGAAGCGTGTGACAAGGCTGGTGTCAAACTGGGCCTCGGTTTTTGCAGGCGTTTTGACGGAGAATGGTTGAAACTGAGGGAACTGGTTCAGCAAAATGCTGTGGGTAAGCCAATGGTGTGGAGGCACATGACTGCTGGCGAAGGTGCGCCGACGCCGTGGTTTTTTGACAAAGACCTTGGTGGAGGTCCTTTTATGGACGGAGCGGTACATAATTATGACTTTGGCAGGTACATGTTTGGTGAAGTAAAAGAGGTAAAGGCAGATTTGCACCGTTTACGCTCCAATACAACCGCTTTTGATACCGGTACAGTTATCCTGTATTTTGAGTCCGGCAATAAAAGCGTCCTGCACTGGTCATGGGGGCTTCCTCGCGGTTCTCACGGGTGTTATATGCACGACATAATAGGTCCTGAAGGTGCGATATTATTTAATAATCCCGCTAAAGATCCATTGGTGGTCGATGACGAAAAACACGGCGCGTTGTATATAAGCAAGGCAAACCGTGAAGTAATTGCAGTTCAGTACGAAAAGACTCGCATGTACGAGGAAGAATTAAGGCACTTTGTAAACTGCATAATACAGGATAAAAAGCCTGCAGTCGGTGGGGAAGAAGGCTTTGAGGCACTTAAGATAGCACTTGCCGTCCTCAAGGCAGGGGAAACGGGAGAAGTAGTTAAAATCTCTTGATAAGCCTTATGCCAATTAACATAAATATTACACCTATTATGCGATACCAGTTAACAGGGGTTTTGGGTAAACCAAAAAGTCCATAGTGGTCAATGAAGATGGTGACGACCATCTGGACTGTAACTATAATGGATGCAAAGGTGGCAGCGCCTATAACAGGTATGACCACTATAGAGAGGTATACGATGGTGGCGCCCAGCACTCCTCCTAACAGGAGGTAAATAGGTGCTTTAAATAAAGAGCCAAACTGCCTTATGCTGCCGTCAGATGTGCTTATCAGGACGAGGATTGCAAGCCCTAAAAGATTATTCAAAACAGCGGAGTTTTTGGGATTTGTCAATTTTCCCAGTGCCGAATTCATTGGCGATTGAAAGCCTAATGCGATACCCACCAGAATTGCGCCTATGTAAAAAATCCATTTCAACTTTAACACCCCTTGCTTTTTATAGATGTTATTATAGCATATTTATAGCTCTTATAGCTACAGGAGCAAAAAATGGTATATTTAGGGGAGGTAAATAAAATAGTTATTTACCTCCTATTTTATTTACTTTTTTCTCTGTAGATATTTATTGGCTTAAGTAAGCCCTTCATGACGAACCTGAAAAACTTAATATGGACTTGGGGAAGCTCGTCTATGAAGGGACTCTTGAAGAGGTTATGGAAAAAGCCGGTCCTGGAGGTACATTAGAAGACTTATTCTTGGAGGTAACAAAATGCTTTTAGGAGTTATTGCTTCTTTATACAGTTCATTAAAAGCAGCCAGGCATTGTTTTAGGAGAGGGAGATATTGGTTTTCTCTTATCTTCTCCTATAAAGGAAAGAATAGTCTTTTTATGGTATATGATAAGAGCAATTTTCAAAGGTTTAATTTTAGGAGAAGCTGGCGGGGAATCCTCTCTAATTTATTAAAATAATCTTATTCATGCAAGAACTTGCGTATATAACGTCAATTACCACATAGTTTGGTCAACAAAATATAGAAAGGAGGTCCTGGACGATAATTTACAAGAAGAATTAAAAAGCTTATTCCTTGAAATTGCCGGAGAAAAAGGCTTCACTATAGCAACTATGGAAATAATGCCAGATCATGTTCACATATTTGCATCAGCACATCCACAAATAGCACCATCGTATATTGTCAAAATGCTTAAAGGAATAAGTGCAAGAAAATTGTTTATAAGGCATCCTGAATTACAAAAACAGTTATGGAAAGGACACCTTTGGAACTCATCATTTT